>DASPRE010000059.1:0-22866 GCA_035624615.1 Burkholderiales bacterium
CACATTGCCGCCGGACGTTCTGTCAAGGGTATTGCGCAACTCAGTGTCGTAGCTCCGGAATGCGGCGCAGCCGGATAAACAAAGGACCAGTCCGAACACGGCCAGCGCGCAGCGCCAACCGCTGGCACCATGGCGAAAAACCGAGCTTCGATAGGCACTGAGCTGTACTGTCAACTTAGGAGATAAGGGCTTGTCTGTTAGCTTAAGACTAATATGGAATTCCAAGAGTTCAGGGTAGCATTTTTCTGCATAACCCTAAATTCGGGAATCAAATTTTTTATACCGGCCCATTAGGACTCCCTACCAGTACAGTGTTTTTAGGCACGGGTGCATGCAAACAAAAACCCCACCGGAGTGGGGTTTTTGGGGATCGCGGATGGAGTTAAACTGTATCGCTCCTACCGCCTAGGATTCCTTTACCTGTCACCACGCTCGCGAAAGTCCGCGCGGCGGTCCCTGCGGTCAGATTGGAGGTCACGTCGGTCGTTCCTGCGATCCATTCTGTCTGTGTGGAGGTCGCGCCGATCTCCCCGGATATCCCTGTTGTCGGCACGCAGGTCCTTACGCTCCTCTGCTGCACCCGCTTTATTGCCGTTTTTAACGTCTGCGGCCATTTCGCGGCGGTCTTGCCTGCGGTCCTGACGGTCGCTGCTCAATTCCCGTCTGTCCTGGCGCCCGTCCCGGCTGTCGTGCCTTAAGTCTCGCCTGTCTTGGCGAATGTCCTTCGTGTCCTGCTTGACGTCGCCCTCAGCAGCGCAAATAGCCGGCAACGCGCCCAAAGCAAGTGCTACGCTTAAAACCATTGTCGTTTGCTTCCACATTTTTCGATTCTCCCCGAGTAAGATTTAGAATTGAGACCCGTCCGATATTTCGCAATTGACTCGAGCAAAAGGCATGCCATGCCCGGAATCCGTGCTTTCCTTGTGGATGCGCCTTACGGGAAACTGACAGACAGACAATAATCCGCATGAAGCGCCTTTTTTTGTCAGCCACGGAATACAATTCTCGGTTTGAAAGCTCGCGAGAGGGACCCAATACTGCTGCGGTCGCTACCCCGGTGTCATTCCAGACACTGCATCGTACAACCTAGACTCCGAAGCAATACATCCTCCAGAGGTTGTTTGGAGAAACATATAATTCCCGCACCCGGGCAAAGGCAGCCGCATGGGCGAGCGCCCTTATACTCGCTATTGTCTCGGGATGATCCTGGGTTTGAATGTGTACTGCGGCGGCATCTCGCTCCCCCGCAGTGAGTGCGGTCCACTCGTCCTTGACGTTTGAGATTTCGCGACCGAGAAAGGCTTCAAGTGTTTCGCCTTCCGGGATAACAGGGTCATAAATCAGCAATAACCCTGCCGGGCTGAGACCTTGCCGGATTTTCCGCAGCGCCAACATCTTTTCCTCGGTGCACAGATGGTGCAGCGAGAGTCCTATCCAAACGACATCGGCAGGCATCTGGCGCTCGCGCATCGCCTCAACGAAGTCTGCCTGCTCGAGCTTGACTTTCCAGCCGACTCCCTTGAGATTGTTCCGCGCCATTTCGAGCGCCGGCTCGGCGAGATCTACGCCATGGTAATGCGTTATCAGTGTTCCCTTAAGCGCCGCGATCGAGGTACTCGCATCCCCACAGGCAAGATCCACAAACCGGAACGGTCTTGCGACCTCTTCCATCAAGACCTGGTGCAAAACCTCGTAGGCCTCGCGATGATATAGATAGTTGAAATCGACGATTTTGCGATAGGTGGCCCACTGCGTGCGAAAGAACTCAATCGCCGCCTTGTCTGCCGATGGCGCGGCCGAGGAATGACGAACGACATTAACCAAGGCTAAACCCGCCCGCAGGGCCCAAGATGCCATTCATGTCGAAGACAGCAACCTTGCGAGTTGTCACGGTAAACTGCCGCGTATTGAGACCATCGTGTCTTGTCGCAAATATGACCTGCGGCCAATCGGGGCGCAATCCAGGGACAGTAACATTTTTTGCACAGTATATATCCGAAACCGAGCCAGGTCTGCTAAGAGCTTAACGTGGAAATGCGGACTCACGCGTTGTTTCAGGTCGCGGCTCCGCGACCAAACCCACGGCGATGCATCGAATTGAAATCAGACGCAAAGGCCGGGACTACTTAAAACACAAATCCTGCACTAGGAAAGTGTCAGAACGGCGAGGAGAATGGTAAATTTACACATCGCTCGGAGAAAATCCGGGTATTTACTCTTTTTCCCAACTTCCTCGGAAAATCCATGTCACCATTAAATGAAACCGCCATCTATCTTTCAGCAGCCGTGATTGCCGTGCCGCTTTTCAAGAAGCTGCGCTTCGGAGCCGTTCTGGGATACCTCGCGGCCGGCATCGTCATAGGACCGCATGTGCTTGGTCTCGTTAGCAACGTGGAAAGCATACTGAACTTCTCTGAACTTGGTGTGGTGTTGCTGCTTTTTGTCATCGGTTTGGAATTGCAACCGTCGCGGCTTTGGGTATTGCGCAAGACGGTTTTTGGACTCGGCGGCGCGCAGGTCGCGGTCACAGCCGCATTGCTGGGCGCAGTAGTTTATAGTTTGGGTCTCACTCCCGGCAGTGCTCTGATTGCGGGTCTAGGCTTGTCACTTTCTTCGACGGCCTTTGTCTTGCAGATTCTTGCGGAGAAAAATCAGCTCACAACGCGGCACGGTAGAACGTCATTCGCGATTCTGCTTTTTCAGGACCTTGCGGTTATCCCCATGCTGGCCTTGATCCCGTTGCTCGCGGCCAAAGGCATCACTTCCAGCGAAGTCAGCCCGGGACTTGGCGCATTAAAGTCCCTGGCGGTGGTAGCAGCGGTGATTATCGGCGGCCGTCTCCTGTTGCGCCCGGTGTTCAGGGCCATCGCTGCGAGCCGCATTCAGGAAGTTTTTACTGCAGCAGCATTGCTGGTCGTGATCGGCACATCGCTGTTGATGCAACTTGCCGGCTTGTCCATGTCGCTTGGAGCGTTCCTGGCCGGCGTACTGCTTGCAGACTCGGAATACCGGCATGAACTGGAAGCCGATATCGAGCCTTTCAAGGGCTTGTTATTGGGATTGTTCTTCATTGCCGTAGGAATGTCCGCCAATCTAGTCCTTGTCGCATCCCGGCCGGTTGCAATACTAGCAGCAGTTATCGCCCTGATGGCTATCAAATACATCGTCGTGTTTTTGATTGGAAAAATTTCAGGGTGTTCGATTGGTTCAGCCCGCAATCTTGCCGTCGCGCTTTCCCAAGGCGGTGAATTCGCATTTGTGCTTTTCAGCGTCGCTGCCGCTCTCCAAATCATGGACCAGAGCGTTGCCGACACGCTGATAGTTGTCGTTACAATTTCCATGGCTCTCACGCCTGCATTCTTTTCCCTAAATGAAGCAATCGAAAAACACTGGCTAGCGCGCGGCAAGCCAGCGGACTTCGACAAAATAGATGAAGGCGAAAACCGGGTAATCATCGCGGGATTCGGCCGTGTCGGCCAAATCGTCGGCCGTATTCTGCGCTTGAGAAAAATACGCTTTACTGCGCTGGAATTGAGCCAGGAACAGCTTGATGTGCTGCGGCGTTTTGGCAATAAAGTCTATTATGGCGATGCTTCACGCCTAGACTTGCTGCGCGCGGCGAAAGCGGACAAGGCAGAAATTTTCATCTTGGCGATTGATGACGTCGCTTCGTCCCTTAAAACCGCTGCGACAGTAAAAAGGCACTTTCCAAATCTGGCGATTTATGCGCGCGCTCGCAACCGTTTTCACGCTTACCAGCTGATGGATATAGGAGTAGATGGCCTGATACGTGAAACGCTCTTGTCGTCACTGGATCTGGCAAGGCAAGTATTGCTCAGTCTGGGCATCGACGAGGAAAAGGCGCATGGCACCATTGATATGTTTAAGAAGCATGATGAAAAAACGCTCTTAGCACAACACGCGGTTTACCACGACGAGACCAAACTGATCCAAAGCACGAAAGAGGCCGCGCGAGAACTCCAAGGAATATTCGAATCGGATACTTTATTTGAAAATAACACCGGCAAACCGGCCTCGCCTGTTCCGCTCCGCTAAAAGAGTGTGAGCTACGCCGGCAACATGCTTTCCACCTCCGCCGAACGGTAAAAGGACGAAAACAGGGTTTTTGCCGCCGCGGCACTTGTTATGCCGTTCTCGCCTCCCCTTGCGCTGCCTTCACTTGCGGCCGCAGGCGCGCCAGGTCCTCTTCCGTTAGCGTTTCTTTCTGCAGCAACTCGCGCGCGCCACGCTCGAGCAGCGGGCGCTCATGCTTCAGTATGCCAAGCGCCTTGTCAAATGCGGCCGAAACGAGCGCACGCACGGCCCGGTCGATCTCGCGCGCCGTTTCCTCGCTGTATTCGCGCGTCGGCGCCGGCGCACCGGGCACTTGCAGAAACGGCGAGCGTTCCGCCTCGTACGCAACGTGACCAAGCGTTTCATGCATCCCAAACCGCATTACCATATTGCGCGCGATGTCGGTAATTTTTGCGAGATCGTCGGCCGCCCCGGTTGAGATTTCCCCGAAGATGAGTTGCTCCGCGGCGCGCCCGCCGAGCAGCACGGCCATCTTGTTCTCAAGCTCCTCGCGCGTCATGAGAAAGCGGTCCTCAGTCGGGCGCTGGATGGTGTAGCCGAGCGCAGCGATGCCGCGTGGAATAATCGAAACCTTGTGCACCGGATCGGTTCCGGGCAACGACATCGCTACCAACGCATGCCCCATCTCGTGGTGCGCCACGACCGTGCGCTCATGAGGATTGAGCAAGCGGTTTTTCTTTTCGAGACCGGCAACAATGCGCTCGACCGCGCTGGTGAAGTCGTCCATTGTCACCGCCTGGGCTTTGCGGCGCGTGGCAAGAAGGGCCGCTTCGTTTACCAGATTGGCGAGATCCGCGCCGGAAAACCCCGGCGTGAGCGCCGCAATTTTTTCCGAATCCACATCCGGTGCGAGCCGTACTTTTTTAAGATGCACGGCGAGAATCGCCACGCGTCCCTTCTTGTCCGGGCGGTCTACCAGCACTTGACGATCGAAACGACCGGCGCGAAGCAGCGCCGGATCGAGAATCTCGGGGCGGTTGGTTGCGGCGAGCAGTACCAGTCCGCTGCTGGGGTCAAAACCGTCCATCTCGGAGAGGAGCTGATTGAGCGTCTGCTCCTTTTCGTCATGGCCGCCGAGCGGATAGGCGCCGCGGGCGCGCCCGAGCGCATCGAGTTCGTCAATGAAGATAATCGCCGGTGCCTTGGCGCGCGCTTGCTCAAAGAGGTCGCGCACGCGCGCCGCACCGACCCCGACGAACATTTCTACGAACTCGGAGCCATTTATGGAAAAGAACGGCACGTTCGCCTCCCCCGCAACCGCCCGAGCGAGCAGTGTTTTGCCCGTGCCGGGCGGGCCGACCAGCAAGACCCCCTTCGGGATGCGCGCGCCGAGACGTCCGTATTCCTCCGGATTTTTGAGAAACTCAATGACCTCGCGCAGCTCTTCCTTAGCTTCGTCCACTCCGGCTACGTCATCAAAGGTGACGCCGGTTTGTTTCTCCATGTAGACCTTTGCCTTGCTCTTGCCGATCTCGAGGAATCCGCCTGCCCCACCCGCCATACGCTTCATAACCACGCCCCAGATGGCAAAAAAGATCACCGCTGGCAGAACCCACGAGAGCAATGTTGAAAACCACTTGTTCTCGAACTGGCCGGCGAACGGTACCTTTGCCGTTTCGAGCTCGCCCACCAGGGCGGGATCCTCCACGCGCGCGACCACAAAACGGCGCGCGTTTCCACCAGCGCTTTTCAATTGCTCAAGCCGCTCTTTTGGCAGCACGCCTTCCAGCCCTTCTGTTCTGAACGTGCCAGTGATCACATTCTCGGCAATCAAAACGTTCTCGATTTTGCCCTGCTTGAGCAACGTTTTGAAGTCGCTATACGAGAGGTTCTCGACGTGCGGGCCGAAGAATGCCTGCTGCATCCACAGGATGAGCAGGAATACGACGATGAAATACCAGATCGAGAACTGTTGATGCTTTTTCTCCACAGCCGTTCCCTCTGCACTTATTGGTTACCAATCTTAATTTGAACGTGTTGGGAGCCCGAGTCAAATGTTTTGTGCGTAGGGTTGAATGCTTGGGTGAATAGTAATTATTTGAAAAATGGTTGGAGGACGTATCAGACGCAGCTTTTGGGCAACCGCGAAAGGTCAAGAGCCGGCGTAAGATCGTCGGCTATGGCGTCCCGCTTTCCAAGCGGTTTCAAGTCCCAACCACGTTCAATCACCTTTAGAATCGAATTCGTCGTAGATGATGATGATCAACACGTGCTTTTAATAGGGGCTATGCCGGATTGCATTGACGATCTCGGCGATATGTCGCTGGCCGCGCAGCAGCGACGCATGGAAATTTCATTCGATCAAAAATGTTGCTTCGCACAAAATGTGCTGTTTGGGAACGTGTAATTTTTCTGCCATTCTGCCGTCACATTAACTGCGTATCCTACGTACTGTTTACATTGCTTTCAGCATTAAAATCTTATGACGATCAGCCACATTATCCGTGAAGCCAACTCCGAGCACGAAATCTACTTTTTATTGACCGATTACATTGATGCGGTTCAATTTGCCGACAAACTGAATTGCCTTTCAGAACACTTGACACGTTTACCTTTAACCGGCCTGGAGGACGTCAGGGGGAGATCCGCAAAACTTGTTGCCGAGCTGGACGCGGCATCGAAAAGGTTGGATGACAAGGTTTGTACGGTGATTAAGGAAGCTCTGGAAATTTTTGGTGCGGCTTTAACTCGCCTGGAGTTGTTCGAACGCTTGTCCCCATCTCCTCAAGGCACCGTACTCCCAATGATTGCACTCGGAGATTTGGTCGCGAGAGATTTGGCGGCTAGCGGTCTCGACAACTTCTACAGCACTGGTCCGACGGCTGACATGGGTTCCGAGCTGCGCAATCTGCCGGAGCAAAGCGAAGTCCTAGGGATTGGCGGTTGCTATTTTTCCGCGGAATCATAAGCGCAAGAAATGCGATTTTATCGCTCTAATAATGGCTTCCGATTCCCATTCACTCGTTACAAGCCCCAACCCGTCACGGGAATCATCTGTCCGGTAATTCCCGCGGCAGCATCTGAAGCAAGAAAAGCCACGGCCTCGGCAATGTGCTCGCGCTTGGCCCAGCGTTTCAGGTCCTTGGGTTTCATCGAGCTAATGTTTGATGCCGTATCCACCAGCCCGGGCGCCACTGCGTTAACGCGAATTCCAAAATCTCTTCCTTCCAGAGCCAAGGTGCGCGTGAGGGCCTCGATTCCAGCTTTCGCGCAGTTGTAGGCAACCATGTTTGCTTGAGAAAGACCGGCCCGCGCAAAGTTAATGATGGTTCCGCCCCCGCCGTCCCTCATGTACGTGAAGACCCCGCGCGACATTAAAAAAGCGCTCAGCAGATTGTTGTTGAGTTCATGATTCCAATCGTCCAGGCTGTGTTCTACAGCAGGCTTGTAACGCGTAAGGCCGCCCGCGAGATTGACCAGAATGTCAATCTTGCGGTATTCACTCATCGCGCGCTCTATCAGCTGCCGCACTTGGGATTCGTCGGTCAGATTCGCTGCCAGTGAAAGGACGCGCGCCCCGGATTGGCGCAACTCCTTAGCGCGCGCCTCGACATTGCTTTGAGTGCGCGCACAAATCGCGAGCGCCGCACCCTTGTCCGCCAGAGTTTTGGCGACCGTTTGTCCGACCTGTCCTTCATGGCTCACTCCTGTTACCAGGGCAACTTTCCCTTCAAGAACACCTGGCATAGTCCCTCCTTCCTACCAACCGGTTCTCCAATGATCGATGCATCCGGGCGTAGATAGCAAGTGATGTTTATAGTATGGCATCGAGGCAGGGCAAACAACGATTTGTCTCAGAGCATGCGCGCGGGCCTACATTGTTCCGATAAAGTCTTGCTTGCCGATCTCGACACCGCAGTGCCTGAAAATGTCATAGGCTGTCGTCACGTGGAAGTAGAAATTAGGCGTTGCGAAATTCAGGAGAAACGGCATCCCAGCAAAGGTCATCGTATTATTGCGTATCTGCATGGTAATCGTTTTCTCCTCCGTGCCGTCAATTTGATCTGGTTTCAGCGTCCCGAGATAAGCGATTGTCTCGTCGATGCGCGCAAATAACTCGGGGAAGGTAGACTCATTATCATCGAACTTAGGCGGTTCGAGCCCTGCCAGCCGGGCCCCGCATCCTTTGGCGACATCAGAAGCGATTTGAATCTGCCGCACCAAAGGAAACATGTCGGGGTAAAGGCGGCTATTGATCAGTACCGTGGGCTCGATTTTCTTTGCCTCGGCGTATGCCTGACCTTTTTGCAGAATCGCCCTAAGGTTTTTCAGCATGCGGATAAATACGGGTATCGATGCTTGATACATTGAGATCTTCATTGATGTTTCTCCATATATAGATAATTGCAGGAGCTTGCGTCATAAACGAATTCGGCACGGCATAGCCGTTTGCCGATTCCGGCAGCGCAATAACGTACGCATTGCCTATTCTATTCGCACCCATGTCTGCGTGCGTCCAAACAAAGATACGCCGACGAATCCGCGCACTTGGAGCTTGGTACCATCGTTTTCCAGCATCATTTTGCAGCGATAAACCTTTCCATTGTCAGGATCAAGTATCTCGCCGCCGGCATTTCGTCTCCCATGAAAACCCCGTCCGGGAAATGAGATTGCCGGACAGCAAATTTGAATTCAAAGACACCTAATGAGTCTTCCCAGATCATTCGTGCCCGCTTGCGGGCTTGCCCCCGCCAGATGCCGTTGGGTGGCATGCTGGAGAGCGTGTCGCTACTCCAAGCCTAATTCTCGCCTATCCGGCCAAGCGCCCGGTAACGAAAACGAAGGCGGCACCCAAGCACGTTAGCCCTATGAGGCTCACGGCGGTAGCCGAGCGTGCCTGTGAGTGTGCTTCGGGTAGAACATCTGAAGCACCGATGTAGAGGAGGAATCCAGAGAAAAATCCTAAATAGAGCATCAGAATTAACGGCCGGACTTCAAAGAACAACGTGGAAGCCGCGCCTAAAACCGGAGCCAAGGCATCCAACACGAGCATTGCCAGAGAACGCGGAGTTGTATTGCGATTGACCAGCATCAGGCTAACCGTGTTGAGACCGTCACAGAAGTCATGTGAAATGACTGCAATAGCCACTGCAATTCCGACGGCTTCGGAGACTTGAAAGGCCAGACCGATGCCGACTCCATCCATAAAGCTGTGTCCAGCCAGCGCGATAGCCGAAAGTATTCCCACCCTGGGGTGGCGATGGGCGGCGTAATCGGATTCGCGGACATGATGGATTAGCACGAATTTTTCAAGACCATGAAACAGAAGAAACCCGACCACGAGCGCGATCATGGCATCGGAAGCATCAAGCCCCTCCTTTTGGGCGAGTCCAAAAATCTCGGGGAGAAGGTCAAAGCTGACGACACCCAGCAGCACACCAGCCGTGAAGCTAAGAACAAAATGCAGCCGGTCGCGGAACCTAAGCGCAAACAGGCCGCCGCCAAGGGTTGAAAAAAAGGTCGCAATTGACAGAGTTATGGCGGTCATAGATCTATTCGAAATGAGCGCGGCGTCCGTTCGGCACGGTAGACCGCGCAAATCGCTTTCCAACAACGCAACCCAAATAGTGCGGCATGCTGAGCCAGCACCATGAATCGCCACCAGCGTTACGCCGTGGACCGTTGTGCTCTATGTCAATTTGTGGCGACCTTTCCACTCGGTTCACAAGCATGGAAAAGGTCCAGCCCAGGCCGGTAGATTTTGGTCTGCACATCCATCAATCCCAAAACCGAATGAAAAAGGTTGTCGTGAGAATATGCATCGTTGCGGTGCGCGAGAAGACATTTCACGTCAATGTTATTGCGCTGCAGCGTGCCTCTCGATAACCAGAGAATCATCGGGATGTGCGTTTGCTGCGACGGTGCGATCATACGGGGCAGTCCGTGCAAATAAAGATTATTTTCGCCCAGAGACTCTCCGTGATCGGATATATAAATGAGCGACGCATCGAAACGCTGGGCATTTCGCTTTAGCAGAGCGATAATCTTTTCGAGCACGAAATCAGTATACAGGAGCGTGTTGTCATAGGCGTTGACGATTTCCTCACGGCTGCATTTTTCAAGCAGATTGGTCCTGCATACTGGCTTGAAAATGCCAAACTGGTCGGGATATCGCAAGTAGTAAGCGGGTCCGTGACTCCCCTTCAAGTGCAGTATGATCACCGTGTCGCGATCCACTTTATCGAGATACTCCTGCAAATTTTTCAGTAGAATTTCGTCGTAGCATTCGTCGGGCCGGCAAAGCGCGGGGTCATTTGTGTTCGACAGATCCTGGTAGGCCACCCTGCCGCAGATGCCCTTGCAGCCCGAGTTATTATCTCGCCACAGTACCGCAACACCCGCCCGTTTCAACACGTCAAGCAGGTTCTCCCGCTGTGCGCCTTCACTTATTGAAAAGCCGTCCTGGCCCAAGTCCGAAAACATGCATGGAACGGAGCTCGCGGTATCAGTTCCGCATGACGTCGCATTTGAGTAATAAATAATATTCTCGCGCGCCATCAGCGGATTGGTTTCCCGCGCATAGCCCCCGAGCGAGAAGTTTGCGGCACGCGCCGTTTCGCCAACCGCGATGATGGTCAATGCTTTTTTCCCCGCGGTTGTTTGTGGCGTTCTGAGCCGCGCGTCTTTGCCGATCGTGCGAAGCTCTTGCGGCCGCGCATATTTGGACTTAAGCACCCCATAGGTGCCGCTCAGGTAGTTGGTCGGGGTCAGTAGAAAGCGAATTTCCCGATGGTTCCGAAAAATCGAAGCATAATCCTGGTAGAAAAGAAGGATGACGCCGGCGACTACCAGGGCCGAACCCGCCACCCATGCCAATTTTTTCAGAACGCCCTTCCAGAGGCCGTGGTAATCGATACGAATCCATAATGTGAACGCAGTCGGAAGAAAGCCGAGAATCAGAATATAGAAGAGCAATTTGAAACTAAGCAATTCGCGGATTTCCGGCCAATTTGACGCGAATACGTTTTGCATCATTCCCTTGTCAATCATCGTACCGTATTGGTTCATGAAATACGCCGCCGCGGAACTGGCGATCAACAAAAAGACCAGAATGATTTTGGTGGTTCCCGGATGGCAGATCAGGCAAAGCGCCATATTGAACAGCAGAATGAACACTAGAAACAGGCTCGCGAGAACCAATATGCTGCCCGGGCCATGCACAATCCGGAAAAGCGCATTCCACAACGACCAGTTGTCGAGCAGCAAAAGCCACAGGGATGCGCCCAGGGTCACTAAAGAGATGCCGATTAGCGGGCGGTTTTTTGACTGCTGCGTAGCCCATCGGAACATCATTTCGGGAATGCAAAATCCTTAAACATTTTGTCTAGTGTCGCTCATTACGCGAGACCTGAATTGGGCTTTGCCGCAAGGGGCATATTCTAACATGGGCGATTTTCCATATTCCCTGCGCTGCAGGTCCAAGCGCACGCGCCGCCCGCAAGAATGCTTCCTGTTCGAGAACAAAAGTGCAACGCTGTAACTGCGCGTTGCGGCTTAGCTTGACGGAGCCTTCGCTGTCTGAAAAAGCCTCGGGAATGTCGCTTTCAAGTTTGAAAGCTTAGGAAGATCGTTAATCCTGATATACGGGTTCTGCGGGTGAAGGGTTGCGTAATCCTGATGGTACGCTTCCGCTGGATAAAATCCCGAAAGTGGTGCTAGTTTCGTCACGATGGGCCCGGAATAGATTTTGGCATTCTGCAGTTGGTCTAAATACGCCTGTGCAATCTTTTGCTGCTCGGTGCTAGTATAAAAAATCTCTGAGCGGTATTGGGTTCCAACATCAGGTCCCTGGCGATTGAGTTGCGTGGGGTCGTGGGCGACAGAAAAGTAGATCTTCAACAACTGACCATAGGAAATCTTCGAGGGATCATAGGTAATCTTCACGGATTCCGCGTGGCCGGTCGTTCCCGTGCTAACCAGTTCGTAATCCGCGTGCTGCGCGGAGCCCCCCGAGTATCCGGAGGTCGCGGAGGTAACACCTTTAACGTGCTGGTACACCAGTTGCATGCCCCAAAAGCATCCGCCGGCGAATACCGCGGTTTGCTGACCGCCAGTTTTCGCCAGCGGGGCATCGACCTCAGGGTTTGGAAGCCTAACGGCCTGCGCCTCGCTGCCCGCATAACTGCATGCGGAGAACTCACTTACAGCCATGACCATGAACAGAGTTGCCAGGTGGCGAACAAATAAATTACTCATCCTCTTGCCCTTTAAGATGAATTCCACTTTTATAGACAGTGGGCCGGTTACTAGAGTTTCAAGCATCCCGAACATAAACGCCAACGGCCGGATGCATAATTTAGTCGTTCCGCGGAAAGTAAACTTACAGTGTGAAAAGGCGCGGTGCAGCAGAGAGCCCCGTTTAAGGGCTGTAGGCTGTTTTTTTCCTTCGGAAGCTAAATACCGAAAGCAACATTTTGACGCTCAGAAAATAAATCTCGGGTAACTTAGTGAACACGAATGGCCAACCCATAACAGATTAGCGGCGGGTGCGCTCTCGAAGACAAGAGCCAGTTATCCTCAGAGCAACTCACATTGGTCACTCCGTTTGCGCCGAGCCGCGCCGCCTCCGCCTTTAGCGCAGTAACGCCCTCTTCCTGTCCGGAATAGGCCGGATACCACACTGCGGTGCGCCATGATTCAACCCACAGGTGCTCGACAGTATCGTACTTGCCAGGGCTCAACTGGGTTGGCTCATAAAATTTCACGTCTTTCGCTTCGAGCCGGTCTTCTCCGCTTCGAGGGGCGGCTGCACATCCAAGAAGGGCGGCCGCCAAAATGCCCATGTATAAGAAACGCCTCGCATTCATCTGTCGGCCTCCCGGGGCAGCAACAATGTGTTTACATTTATACTATCATCTATCCAACAACCGCGTGAATTTTAGTGCCTCGCTAGCTACAATTCCCGGCCTGTCACTAAAATTATCGGGCCCATCCGTCACTCGGTAACAAGCGGGTCAACATCTCTTACACCGTGGAAACTCCAAGAAATGAAACGGTCGTCGGGCGGCTTAGGATCGGAATGTAGATTAACGAGCGTTCGAACGCAACCTACCTACGGGAAGTCAAAGAAAAAATGCGCTCGTTGTCATTTAAAGTCGCCATCGGATACGCCATCACGGCACTATCGGGCTGCGCGTCGGTCAGCAGTCACGTCACGGTATTCGACCCGACGCAGCATTATGCACCGACGCAAAATGTCGTCATCCTGTTAGATTTTCCGCAGCAGCCACATGTCAACATCGCACTGATTGAGGCCAAAGGCATGGCCGGAGGCAGCGAAGCCGAGCTGCTTGAAGTTGCGCGCGGAAAAGCACAGTCGCTGGGCGCGGACGCGATGGTACGGCTTGAGGTGACATCGATCTATGAGCCGCCGGCGCCCGTCTTTTATTCAGGCTACGGGGGTCCCTTCTATTGGGGCTGCGGCTATCCGTACGGGCCATTCTATCGCGGTCCGTATCTCTACGGCCCGTATCCGCCCGGCAGTTGCGGCTGGACGGAAGGTGGCAACGTGCAGACACTAAAAGCGATCGCGATCAAATACACCACAGCGCAACAATCCGGAAAAACTGAACAATAGACATCGGCGCGGGTCTCCGACCTGCGCGCCTTCGCGAGCCAGGCTTTCTGTTTAGGCTGGAGTCCGGTTAGAGACGCAAACTTCAAATCCGGCCTTAAGAACGTTGCGAGCGATCGGCTCGCCCATTTGGCGCAACTCGATAAATCCAATTGGTTTGTTCATAGCTTTCCTCATTTGCTCTGTGAGCGGTCATCATAACCCAAAGGGAAGCAGCTGCATTTTCGAGAATACTTAATGCCGCAATAGATTTTATCGCTTCAAAAAAACCGTAAATCGCCCGTGTCTTTCTAACATTCCGCCTTCATCATTTTCTTTTAAGTGTTTGGTACGTCAGTGGTTAGCTCACTCCGGCTGCTATGTCTAGTCAAGATACTGTGCCTCAATGAACCAATTTGTGATTAAGTTGACAAATTTGCCTAGACTCCGGCAAATTTGCGCTCATTGAGGTAAGCTCTGGCCATGAGCAATCGGGAATCGCCGGGACAGCATGATGGATAAACAGCAGTTTGATTCGCTTCGCCAGCAGATGATCGCCGAGGTTGTGGCAGAAACCGTATTTGTTACGCCACAGCTTGGAAAAGCCGCGCTCGACGCACGCGTCATCGAGGTGATGGCCAGGATCCCGCGTCACGAGTTCGTGCCGGTGGAACTTCATCCCTATGCCTACCTCAACAGGCCTCTACCAATCGGCTATGACAAGACTATCTCGCAGCCGTTCATCATCGCGGTCATGACCGATTTGCTTGAGCCACAGCCGGAGGACGCAGTGCTTGAAATCGGCGCGGGTGTCGGCTACCAGGCAGCGATCCTGGCGGAGTTGGTGAAACAGGTTTACAGCATCGAACTTATCGACGAGCTCGCGCGTCACGCGCGACGCCGGCTCCAGCGCCTGGGCTATCAAAACATCGAGGTACACATCGGTAATGGTTACTACGGCTGGCCGGAATATGCACCGTTCGATAAGATCATCGTCACTGCAGCGCCCGACCTGATTCCGCCGCCGCTGATTACACAGCTGAAACCCGGCGGCAGAATGGTGATCCCGACCGGCATTCCCGATAAGCAGCAACTGGTACTGGTAGAAAAAGACAAAAGCGGAAAGCTCGTCACCAAGGATATACTGCCAGTGCGCTTTTCACCACTTGACGAAAGCGGTGACCTCGCCGGGACATTTTCAAGTTAACTAAAACTGGTTGCCGGTCTGCGGCTGGTTACGTGGAGAGCGCGGTCCGTTCACAGCGTTCACGGTCATCTTCAATAGGGGTGAGGACCATGAATTACCAGCAGTGTGAATGGCCAGACATAAGCCTGCATGAACACCAGCATGCCAACCAGCACCGCAAGCGCCAGGCTGTGAAAGAACACGTAACGCAGTATGTCGCCTTCGTGACCATACCAACGAGTCGCGGTGCTCGCCACCACGATACTTTGGGCGTCGATCATCTTGCCCATTACCCCGCCCGAGCTATTCGCCGCGGCCATCAATACCGGACTGAGACCAATTTGCTCCGATGAGATTCGCTGCAGACCGCCGAAGAGCACGTTCGATGATGTGTCGGAACCGGTAAGTGCAACCCCCAGCCATCCGAGTAGTGTGCCGAAAAACGGGTAAAACACGCCGGCGTGCGCGAACGCCAATCCGAGCGTTGCGTCGGTACCGGAATAACGCGTGGTAAATCCCAACGCAAGCATTGCAGCGATCGTAAGCAGCGAGAATCGAACGAGCTTCAGAGTATGTAGGTACATGCGCGCCAGACCGAGCGGAGAATATTTCATGAAAAGGCCGGCAACAATCGCAGCCGCCAGGATCCCTGAGCCTGTAGCCGAGAGCCAGTTGAGTGCGTACACTGCGGCTTCCTTCACCGGCTGATGAACTACTGGTGGGACACGTTCCACCAGATTGTGCAGATGCGGCACCGAGATCTTTAATATCGATATTCCGTCAAGCCAAGATTTCACGTGGGGCGTTCCCCACAGGAATACAAATACGCTCAGAATGATCCATGGGAGCCATGCCCTGTACACGACACCGGCTGGGTGCGGCTCATGCTTGATCACGGCAGCTCCTACGTCGGTTTTTTCCAGCGCAGCCTCAACCCCGGCCTCCCCAGCTAGGGCCATATGGGTTCCCACCTTCGGTACGGTCGAGGTCCAGATCTCTTTTGGATGCCAGATACGCAGGAACGCAACTACGCAGCCCATCGATATGAGGGCCGCTACAACGTCCACGAGCCATGGGCCATGGTAGTTGGATACCAAGAACTGGGGGATCGCGAAGCTCACGCCTGCGACGAGAATCGCAGGCCAAATTGCCAGCATGCCGCGCCAGCCCGCGAATGCCCAGATCAGCCAGAACGGGACCAGCAACGAAAAGAACGGCAATTGCCGTCCGACCATGCCGCTCAATTGCAACAGGTCGAGCTTAGTCACTGCAGAAAGCGCGATGATCGGCGTGCCGAGCGCGCCGTACGCAACCGGCGCGGTGTTGGCGATCAGGGACAAACCGGAGGCCGCGAGCGGCGAGAACCCGAGCCCGATCAAGATGGCCCCGGTAACCGCAACAGGCGTTCCGAAACCGGCAGCCCCTTCGAAAAATGCACCAAAGCAAAAGGCGATCAACAACAATTGCAGCCGCCGGTCATCACTCACCTTCGCAATGCTGTCCTGAAGGATCTTGAAATATCCTTTCTCCCTGGTGAGCTGATACAGAAAAATGATGTTGAGAATAATCCAGCCGATGGGCAGCAGGCCGAATGCAGCGCCATAGACCGCAGCAGCTCCCGCCATATCAACCGGCATGCCGTAAACGAAGATCGCAATGATTAGCGCACTTGTGAGACCCAGTAAGGCTGCGTAATGCGCCGCTACTCTGAACCAAGCGAGGCTCCCCAGCAGTACGACGATCGGAACGGCGGCCGCCAGGGTCGATAGTACGACGTTATTCAGTGGATTGTAGATTTGTGGCCACATAATGGGTTCCTTGTCTGAATCGCCTAACTAGTTATTGAACGTTACTTCCGCATTTATTCCATCGCGAAGATTTTAACTTGGTCGGGGTCCCATTTTGTGCGGAACGCTAAACACCGCAAGCAAAATTTCAGCGCCGCGACCGCTAACTTCTTCGCTGTTTCAATCCTAATTGGCAGGCCATAGCGATTGGCCATCTGCGCTGACAAATCGGGAACAAACAGCAAAGCGGCCAGTGCAGACATACCAAGTATCAACTGGCGGAACACGGCACCTCCTGGAGACAGGAATTTGAGTGGGATTTTACGCCAGTCTAATTGGTAAATATATACGGCGACAAGAGGAATCCAATGGCGATGCTAAGATTAACATTTACAACATGTTGCGTTGCGTTTCTCGTGCTAAACATTAAGTATCTGCGGTGCGATTTCAGGCGTTTCAAAATAGCGCGTCTTGGACCACCGGCATTCGCTACCAGGGGCCAAAGTATTTCTTGTAAGCTTGAATCCAATTCGTGCTGATCTCCTGCTGCGCCTCGTCAAGCGGCAAGCTCATGGTGCAAACGAGTTCGTGCAACCTGCTTTCAAGTTTGTTCTTCCTTGAAGCAGACCAGTGGCCCTTTTTGGGTTCGGGCCAAAGATTCCTGGGGTCGGTTGGGTCGCCGCCTATTCCCAGCGAAATGAGATGATCTTCCTCGAACGCTTTCGGATTGGCATGTCCGTAACCGTACTGCGCAATTTGTTTTTTCTTCAGATGATTCGTGTAGCTGGCTGGGGGCCGTATCTTTTTTGTGTACCCCCTAATACAGACGGTGTTCTGAATGTTGTCTTGCCTAACGGCGCGATTTATTGCGCCGGGTGTTAACTTGTGGTCAGGAAGTTCACCCGCCAAAGCGACGCTAACAAACAGGGAAACGAATAGGAAACTACAACAACGCATGTCCAAGATTCTGGGCCGCCGAAGCTGAATTCTTTGCTGTCGCCGTGTTATTTAAGCATTTCTTTGATTTGCGCACTGGCTGATTCCGCGCTTTTCTTCACGCTTTCGACTTCCCCACCGAGATTAAGCGAGCGGGTCTCCTTGGCTACGCTTTGAGTGATCGCGCCCAGCACTTCCTTAGTAACCTCCCCTGCGGTCGCTCCGTTCGATTTTTTTCCAATATTGTGTAAATGCAGATCAGGCAGTGTTGCCGACATTGTCTTGCCTTTGAGAATTTCGGAACTTACCTCCGCCTTTCCGCCCTTCACGTAGAGATTCTCGATGATGAATTTCTTAGCCGAACTTTTGTCTTTTGGTTCGTTTTTGCCGCCGAGATTTTCAGTGACATAGTGGTCGACATTGCGCTTGATGGCATCGAGATTGCTGCCGCGCGGTTCATACTCATACGTGATGTCGGGGTTAATAATCGAGATTTCCTTAATAAGCACCACTTCCTTGGTGAGCGTGCCGATATCGAGCTTCATGCTGATTTCGCCAAGTGACAGCGCGTGCTCGGCCTTAAACTCTTTAGGGTTGCCCACCACCAGGCCGCGCAGCGACGCGGTGCCATCGGCGGGCACGATTTTCACGCTGGCGAGCTTGACCGAGACGCCGGTAATTTGAGACCCGTACTTGCGGATCGCGGAGGCCACCACCGAATCGAGCGAGGTGTAGAGCCACCATGCACCACCCGCAATTACCAGCAGTACGACTATTGCGATTCCGAGCAGAAGTTTTTTCACGGTTTTCTCCGCTTTAGCCCACCACATTATAAACGCCGCCAACCGACGAAAACAAACCACAAGCTTGACATGCAACCCAATGGTTGCATATAATGTTTGGGTGCCTATCGACGAAGACAAAGTTTTTAAGGCGCTCGCCGATGCCAGCCGCAGGCAGTTGCTCGACCGGCTGCGTAAGAAGAACGGGCTGACGCTGGGCGAGCTTTGCGAGAAGCACCGCATGAGCCGCCAAGCGGTGACCAAGCATCTTGTTTTGCTGGAGGCGGCGAATCTCGTCGTCACAATGAAGCGGGGGCGCGAGAAGCTGCACTACCTCAATCCGGTGCCGATCAACGAGATTTACATGCGTTGGGTCGGCAAATTTGAACAACAAAGGGTTCAAGCGCTGCATACCCTCAAACAAGCATTAAAGGAGCACGATCATGACTAACCGTGAATTTATCTACACCATCTACATCAAGACCACGCCGGAAAAGCTGTGGGCCGCCATTACCAATCCCGAATTCACCCGCCAGTATTGGGGGAAAGAAAATGTTTCAAGCTGGGAAAAAGGCTCGAAATGGAAATCTGTCAGCAATGACGACAAGCGCACGGTCAGAATCACTGGGGAAGTCTTGGAAAGCATACGCCCCAAACGTTTGGTGCTGACCTGGGCCGCTCCTGACGATGCCACAGATACTTCACGTGTTACATTTGAAATCGAGCCTATCGAAGACATGGTGCGCCTCAACGTAAGACACGGCAACTTCAAGGCCGGTTTAAAAATGGCAGGCAAGGTCGCCGTCGGCTGGCCACTCGTGCTCTCGAGCATGAAATCCTTCCTGGAAACCGGCAAGGCGCTCGATATCTGGGCCGGACACACAACGGACTGTGTGGCAACCGCCACAAAGGGAGCGGCAGCATGAGCGCCCCCTTTTTACAATGTATCTTGCGGTGGCTTGCGCCCCTTCCCGCTCCGCGCTGCGCGAGTCCGAGTCCGGGGCGCTATGCGATCATTGTTTGAGCGCAAAGTGCGAGTTGCTTTGCGCTCGTTTCGGCTGGGGAATGCAGGGGAAATCGGCGAGCCCGGGGTGCGATGCCATTTTTTTGCGGAACGCCAAAAGCCAGGAGTGAATTCTTATTGCATCAGGAATATTTCGCTCCAAAGCCGCGGCGATTTATTAGTGTTTTCCTATTACTTTGAGGGCTCATTCTTGCTTTTCCACCCTTTTTCACGCATACAAGCATCGAAATACTGTTGCCGTTGAGCCTTGGCCTGCAGATAAGCTTGCATATATGGATAGGAACTGCCATAGCCCATTTGTGCAGGATACGGCGCGAGACTCCCTGCGTATGCTGTGCAATCCTCGCGGTCCGCAATCAATCGCGCTTGAGCACCCTGCTCCGGGATTGTCTTGTTAACCCATTCTTCTTGCGGCTCCGGGCCGGTAGCACAGGCAGTCAAGTAGAAGAAAATGAAGTACAGGATTCTAAGGTGTCGGGATCGCATTTTGCCTGTGGAAACCCAAATGCTTGTAGCGAAATTTTAATTGCTTCGAAGACAATTCCTATCGAACCTTTGGTGATCGCCGCGTGCTACTGTCCGTAACTCAGCTTGGGGCGCCAATCCGTACCTCTCCCCTCCGGCGTGTAATCAAAAAGGTTCCACAACGGCCAGATCAGATCGACGTGGCGAAAGTCCTGGCCCGGCTCTTTTGGAGCAAACATTAACTCCGTGCTGTATGTGTGATAAATATTGCCGTCGCGCCGCACAAATACGTTCAGGCAAGGCCATTGCGATCCGTCGGGACGTTCACCACGGTAGTCTTGATTGTAGCTGTTGCCGGCCGAGGAAAGCAGCCGAAGATTGCGCCAGCCGCGCCCGCGCGCGTATTCACGGATACGCTGGATTGGCGACTTTGCCACCACGGCCAGATTGATGCGCTGCGCAGCGTGCGGCGCGGTTCCATTTAGTCCGTCGAGAATGGACGTGCACATTGGACAGGCCTTTGCCATTTTGGGACCGTACATGAAGCTATAGACGACAAGACTCCGGTTCTCAGGCTGCAAGAGTTCGGACAGCCTCACGCGCCGCACGGTTTGCGTATCCTCAAGTTCCGCGGCACCTTCCTCGAACTCGTAGTCCTCAGACACCAATCCGCCCAGAGGCAGTTTACGTCGCATTGCGGCGACTTCCTCCAGTCGCTTGCGCAGTTCCATTTCGGCCTTAAGGAGTTTGTCCCGGGCCGCGCGATAAGCCTTGCACTCGCCGGGAAAACGCTCAGAATGTAGTGAAGCCGATGCGCGCTTTCGCGCAGGTTTTTTCTTCGACTTCTTAGTCATTGATATCCGCCTCCTTTGCGGTGTGTAATCATGACGACCACTACATTTTAGAAGTGAAATTCTACCGCTTCAAAAACAATTCGTGTCTGAATACTGGCATTTCGAATCACCCTACTTGATATTCTTAGTTACGATCATGGCATTTTCGAGCAGGCTTTTCGCTCGATCCCAACTTATTGGACTGGGGTGTCTACCTTGTGCGATGGCGAGGGTAGAAAGATTGTTCGCTATCGCGTCAAGCGCAGCGGCTTGGGCAGTTAGTACCGCTAAAAACAGCCTAAATTGTTCTTCAGACATAATAGTCCTCCTTTTGGGCTGAAAGGTTTCTAAGGAATTGGATTGTTGTCTATCTGTCGCACGCTGAACGCCGGGAGTGGAAGTTTAATCATTGCAAAAAATCTTTCGATTCTTGGTCCCGTAACATTGTCGAGCCGAATTGTCGACTACGCATGCCCGAACTTTCTCGCGAGAAATATCAAGCTTCAATCGGCGCTTTTATGCAATTAGCCAAGCCGGACTTCCAACGTTCTTCTATTTGTATCGAGCCTATGTCCGATCTCGCCAATGCTCCGCAAGCGCAATGGTCATTTCACGGATTCAAGCCCTTGCGATTTCAACCCGATTATCTGACTGACAACCTGCTCCACCTAAATTACAGTGCGATGACGAAGTCGTTGAATTCACCGCTGAGCCGTTGCGGCTTAAGCCCGGCCAATAGCCCAAATTAGCTACGGCTAATCCCTCGTAAACGTCGTTGCTCAATTCCGCCTTTCCTTCGAAAGAGCCACGATCGTTGAACACGCGCACGTAGTCACCATTCTTGATGTTGCGAGTTGCAGCATCCTTTGGGTGAATGACAACAGTCTGCTCGCCTTGACGTTTCTGCTGAACCGCCTCATTTGCATATTGCGAGTTCAGGAATGCATGCGGCTTGGGAGAAATCAGGCTAATCGGATAGCGCTTGGCGAGTTTCTCGTCCGCACCGGATACCTCGGTTGGCGGAATATAGTCCGGCACAGGGTTAACTGGATCACCGGGTTGCATTTCATTGTAGCCGTTGCGCCAAACTGGCACGATAAAGTTACCATTTTTGGCTGCGCTGGCCTTGAACTCGCATTTTCCCGATGGCGTCTTGAAGTTGCCTTGGACGTGGGGCGCGCGCTTGTCGGGCGCGCCTACATTGAGGCGCATCCATCCCACTTCCTTGAGCTTCTCCAGGGTGATGCCCTTCAAGGCAGGCGAGTTCCAGTCGTACATCTTCATTAACAACTCGTCATCTGTCATTTTCCAATAGTCATCATTGAAACCCATAGTCTTTGCGAGACGACGGAACATATCAACGTTAGACACGCATTCCCCGGGCGCAGGGATCGCCGGTTGGTTGAGCATCATGTAGAGATGACCCCACGTAACCTGGAGGTCATACTGCTCGGCCTGCAGGGTTGCCGGGAGAAGGATATCGGCATAACGCGCGGTATCCGTAATGAACAATTCGCTCACCACCGTGAACAGGTCCTCGCGCTTTAGACCTTTGACCAGCTTATTTGCGTTCTGCTGATTGGACACAGGGTTGGAGTTATGTATGAACACGGACATGAGAGGTGGATCAAGTTTCTTCTCACCCGTAAGAGCCGCTCCTAGGTCAAGCTCGTTGACGACACGCGTACCGGGTTTGATCCAGTCGGGGCGCTGGATAAAATCGAAATTGAACGGGAAATCCCAGATCGGCATCTCGATGGCGCCGCCGCCGACATGGCGCCAGGCGCCCACGAGTGCCGGCAAAGAGGTGACAAGGCGGACGGCATCGCCTCCGCCCGGACTCCGCTCGATGGCCACTCCTTCGCGGATCGCCGAAGGCTGACGGGTGGCATATTCGCGTGCAAGCTTGCGAATGTCGTCGGCTGGCACGCGCGTGATCGCGGCCACCTTCTCCGGAGAATATTTGGCGGCACGCTCCTTCAATTCGTCAAAGCCCAGGGTGTACTTCTTGACATAGTCGTGATCCACCAGGCCCTCGGCGATGATCACGTTCATCATGCCCAGCGCCAGTGCTCCATCCGTCCCAGGCCGGATCGCGATGTGCCAGTCGGCCTGTTTCGCCGTCCGTGTGCGGATCGGGTCTATCACCACGATCTTCGCGCCGTTCTTCTTTGCCTTGAGGATGAAGGGCCAGGCATGCAGGTT
>DASPRE010000064.1:0-10815 GCA_035624615.1 Burkholderiales bacterium
GCGTGGCAAGACAGACCCCGAGGATCGCCAACAGGCTGAAAAAAATGTAGGGGTTTTCGGTCCAGATATCGAGGGAAAGCAAGTAGGTGTTAACCCTTAAGGCAAAGATCAAGCTGACGGCGGCACTTAGCCATATGGAAAGCGATTCCTGGCGCATCCAGAAAAACAGAACGAGCACCGCCAGCAGTAAAAATAACATGACTACCACATGCGCGATTAAAACACTTTCGCCGCCTCCTACAAGGGCAAGAATCAAGGGAAAAAGCGGCGGATAAATGATTTGCTTGCTGTATTCGGTGAGTATCGCGGAATGGGGTTGGAAGGGAGAAAAATATTGCGCAGCAAGCATATAACCGGCGCTGTCCCCCCCGGCACTGGATATCTCATGCGACCAACCCAGCGCGATATACATGGCCGATAGTGCGGTAAAACCCGCTATCAGCAAAAGCGTCTCCAGTTTCCGATGCATTGGTCTTCGTCCTTTCTTTACGGCTTCAGGGTGCTGATAAGAGAGACCTTAAGCGAAGCTTTAGGATTTCCCTTTCATTCTGCCCACCGGCTTACTCTAAAAAGAGGAACAGGATAATAAAGTGTGCGAACCTTTTCTAGGATGAACCCCTTCGCGGCAAATTCTTGTTCGATTTGGTAGATATTTTTTACGTGGTAATGTCCGCTGAATCCAGCAAGCTTGCGTCCCACCCTGTACCAGAAATTCTCAGTCGGTCCTGATAAAATAAGTTTACCGCCCGGCTCAAGCAGATTCTTTAAATTCTCAAGCAAGGCCGAGCTATTTTCAATGTGCTCCAGCACATCCAGCGCCAGAATGAAATCGAATTGATGTCCACTGACCTTGGATAGATCTTGATAAAGACCGGCGTTAACCCGCAAAGTGTCGCAAACTCGCTGGGCCAGCGATACATTTTCGTCGCAACCAATAATCCTGCAATGCTGTTGGTCTAGGTACTTGAAGGTTACCGCCCCGCCGCAGCCAAAGTCGAGAACCGTTTTTCCGGATATTTCGCCCATGAGTCGCATGGCAACGTCAATTCTCTTCCAAAACAGCCAAGCCATGAGCCGGTTGGGATGGGTATAGGATGGCAGGGCATTTTCGTCATATTCGCCTGCGGCCGCGCTCTGCAGAAGTCCGCTGTATATACCCTCCATTTGCCGGCGGTAATCTTTGTCTATGGCAATCAATTTGGTTTAAATGTCAGATGGTGTTCAATAAACGAACGAATGACAATAAAACGTGAGGTTGCGATAGAGAGCTTTGGGCAGGCGCAGCTTGACCAGTGATTTTATCGCGGTAAGGAGCGGGTACTTCCATGGCAGAAGGCTTGGGTTGATGTTGCGGATGAAATGAGTCGTCACAAGATCCCGCTCGTGCACTTTCCCCCTGAGGTTTGCATACGCCACTCTCTCGCTTCGCGGAAAATGCCGGTAAAGTATTTCGAGCAACTCCTCCGCTTTTTCCGGGGGAATATCCGCTTCGCCGTCAATTGAAATATCAAAGGTGACGATCAACATTCCCCCTTCCTTAAGCACGCGCCGGAATTCTGAAACGATGGTCTGGTACGCATTGGTATGCTCCAACACCGATACGCAATAAACAATATCAAAAACATTGCTCTGAAACGGCAACCTGCGCAAATCCCCGGGAACAAATTGCACCCGGCTCGGCAGGCAACCGTTCAGGCGGGAATAGGCAGCTCCCAAAGAATAATCGTAATCACAGCTGGAAACGACTGCATTGCTGAACCGAGATGACAGAAAATACGGAAAGAAGGTTACTCCCGAGCCGGCGTCAAGAATATGCAGCTCGCTATGCGGCCGCACATTTTGTCCATATTCCGAAATTCTGGAGAATACGAACGGGTATTCCCATTGCCTGCTCCACTGATGAAGCGGGTCAGCAACCCATTTTCCGCGATACCTTTTCAGATGTTCTGACTGTGACTGGAGAAAATGAGCGGAGAAATCCTCCATCGACTTGAACAATTCGCTTTGCAGCAGCCGCTTATAATCGGAAATTTTGGGCAGGCCGGAATAAAGTGACAAGGTCATCGCGTTCGCATGTTGCACGCTAGGAAAGTGTTGGATTTCTTTGTGACAGCGGAATGTTAGGTTCGTGTGTAATATCGTAATTCACTGCCGATAGTAACAACTGAAATCCCATCAAAAGCAGTAAGCCTACGATCATTACCGTCCCGGCCGGAGTGGGCATCCCAATATACTCGGACGCCACCCAATGATAAATCCCGTACGTCAGCCCAGCGATCATGGCAGGTATGCCGCACATGATTTCCAATGACGCTATATTGAACTCACGGACAAAGTATTTGAATGCAATGCGCTTGAGAAACCTGATCAAATACTTTCCTGGAAACTGAAGCGCGACTTTAGAAATGTTCATGCTGCTCGTCTCGTTCTGGTAAAGCGGAAGCATGGGCACATCGATGACTACTGCATTGGCGATGCCGAGCTGAAACAGCATATCGCTTTCGAAAAAATATCCGCGATCCAGGCTCTCGGTATCCAGTTGCCTGTAAGCCGCGCGATCCAAGGCGGTGAAACCATTGGTCGGATCCATTATCGACCAATAACCGGAGGTAAATTTGTTGATTAATGACAACGTTGCGTTACCGAAAAGGCGCGAGCGCGGCATGCCTGTGAGGTGTTTAGGGTAAAAAAATCGATTGCCCTTTGCGTAATCGGCTTTTCCTTGTAACACCGGCGCCAGCAGCAGCGGCACAAGCTGCGGATCCATTTGCCCGTCCCCGTCTACCTTGACTACTACTTCGGCGCCATGCGAAAAGGCATGAGCATAACCGCTCAGTACCGCGCCACCTACTCCTTGGTTTGTCTTGTGCTCGATTACCACCACCCGCGGTTCGTGCGGAAAATGATTGCGCGCCACCTCGCCGCTGCGTTCCGGGCACCCGTCGTCGATCACGATAATATTGCGTACCTGTCGCAGTGCGAGCGACTGCTCGACTACACTGGCGATTTGCCCGCTGACCCGGTAACACGGGATAACGATATCAATCTGCATGCAAGATCGTGTCGCGGCAGCGGCAGCGGCTACGCGAGCGCACCAGTGGCGCGCTTTCTGACAGCGATGAGCTCATGGTTAGGTAAGCTGACCCCTTTTTTTATGAGAAACTGGTCCAGCTCGTAAACGGCCTTGCCAAGCCGTCTGCCGGCACTTTCCCGATTCTTAATAAATGCACCGACAATCTTGTATAGACCCGAGACTAAGACATCGGCGGCCTTGAATCCGAACACGGGCGGCGCCAGAAACACAAACAACGGTTGCCGGCTAACGATTTCCAGCCCGGCTGCGTCGAGCAGAGCAATATAATTCATTTTACCCCGGAATTTGACATGCGGCAGCAGGGAATAGTCCCTTGGTGCGAGCTGGTCAAATAACAATAACAATCCAGTCGGCTTTAGCGCACTGGCAGCGGTTTTCAGCGCGTTTAGTGCGGCCGCGTCGTCGCTGATGTGATACATGACGTCAAATAGGGTCACAATCGAATAACAACCGCCAATGCGCGCCGCGGCGCCAACCTGAGTAATGTCAGCTTGCAGGAACCGGTATTCGGGAAACTTTTCACGCAGATGATCGACGCTACCAACTGCTATATCTATTCCGGTAAGCTCAGTTACACCCGCTTCTTTCCAAAACACCGCGTAGTATCCACTGCCACAACCTAGATCGAGCACGTTGCATTGCGAGGGCTTAATATCCAGCCGCCGCAAGACATCTTTCAGGCACTCGGTTCTGCGCCGGTAAATATACTCGTTGTAGCCGCGTCCGAGCGAGCGGTGACCAACCACCCCAAGGTCGGCATCCTCTGTCACCCGTCGTTGCCAATAGCTCGATTGTTCGAATTTCATCAAGTATAGGAGTCTCAGCAGGCTTGGGCGTAGGACTCCAAGTAGTCAACGATTATTTCCGACGGCGAATCAGCGTTTATCGCTGGCGTGACGGAGGATAAGTCAGGCAAATTCTGCAGGAAACGCTTGAGTATCTGTTCATCATATGGACAAAGAGTTGCCGTGGTTGCCAGCCCCTCTTGCCGCTCGGTTGCCTTGCGCATGAGCAAGGTGGGAATGCCCAGATACGACAGTTCTTCTTGGTTGCTGCCGCCATCGGTGATTACAAACCTGGCGCCTTTCATCAACTTTACAAACTCGACGTACCCCATACGTGGCAGAAGCTTGATGCGGGGATTGTTTTCAAGCTTGGAAAGCAGATCGAATTGAGCCAGCTTTTTCCGTGTCGCCGGATGCAAAACGAAGATCAGCGGGTACTGATCGGCAGCCTTTTCGAGCAAGCTGATTATTTGGGTTAGACGGCGCGAGTAAAAAATGTTTTCAAAGCGGTGCAGCGATACAATGCCAAAGGTATTCATAGGAAAAGGCGAAGTGGTTTTTTTCGAAACGGCAAGCGCTACTGCAAGTGCATCGAGCAAGGTGTTTTGACCGGAATTAACGCGCTTCGCACGGTATTTTTTCATATTGTCATAAGACCACGTCCCCGGGCAAAAGGCCAGATCAGACAGCCTAAATATGGCGCGGCGAGTTAGTTCTTCGGGGAACGGATGAAAAATATTGCCGGATCGCAAGCCGGCTTCTATATGCGCCACAGTGATGCCCCTGAGTCTGCCGACAATGGCGCCAAGTAGCGTTGAAAAAGTATCGCCATGGACCAAGATAATGCCGTTTGCACTTGAATCCGGAACAAACTTATCCGATTCATGCAGGCATTTCCACAAACAGCGCACAAACCATATTCCCATTTGCACAATTCCGGTAATTTCTTTTCCCCGATACAGGTAACTGCGCGCAGCGTGAATACCGAAGTCATTTAGCAGCTGTTCCATGGTTTCTTCGTGTTGTCCGGTGAACACCAGATTGAACGGCAACCCCCGCTTTTCAATCTCGAGGATCACCGGCGCCATTTTTATCAGCTGCGCGCGGGTGCCGATGAAGCAGGAGATCATTTTCTGCTTATGCCTTGAATGATCTAATGCCGGGCCACAGTAAGGTCAATGCACCCAGAAGTTCGGACAATGTCATCCACAGCCGGAACAGCAGACTTAGCATGATTGCATCATTGAGCGGAATGAATCCCGCAAGAATTCCGCTTGCCACCGCTTCCCTGATGCCGATGCCGCCGGGCGCAAACAGCGCAAGAAAACCCAGTGTATTGCCCACGGCGTTGGCGAGCAACATCGCAGAAACCAGGCGAGCGTCGAGATCGCCGCGGAAGAAAGTGAAATAGATGGCCGCAAAAGCCAGTCCGCTCAAGAGCCATACTCCAAGAAACGCCAGCAACAAAACAAGGTAGCTTTTTCTCGGAATGCTCCGCCAGCTTTCGAACTGGCCTTTAAACCAAAGTTTTGGCGCCAGAAAATTGAACAACCTGACCATAAAATCCTGGGACAGCATTACTGCAGGAATGCTGAGAATTCCAAGCGCACCTACCGCCCATGCCCATTCTGTCCTGACAAGAACCGCTACCAAAATACACGATAAAAGAACTGCCGCATGCAGAAAAATGATCTGTTCGTGAAACGTTGCGAGCAAGGTGCTGTTGACGCGAATCCCTTGTTGCTTCATGAGCGTTGCCCGAGCTGCCATACCCCATACTTTCCCCGGGAAGTATTTTCCCAGCGTAGTCAGCGCAAGGTGCGAGACGCTCACCAGGAGCGGCAGTTGTACTGATGTGGTGAGCGAGATGATTTTGCTCCAACACCAGGCCGCGTTGATCCAAAATACGATCTGCAATGCCAGCGCTAGAACTAGGTATGGTGCGGAAAACTGCAGCGGCGCGGTAAATTTATCGGACTGCTGGTGAAAATAATTGAATAAAAAGGCCAGGCTCGCCAGCACGAACAGCGCGAGCCAGGCACTTTTCAGGAACTTCAAGAGATTTTCTCGCGGCAGTGGGTCAGTTCGCTGCGGCGATGGTGGTTTCGATGGAATTCGCTTCGCCCTTGTTGTCGGACCAGCTCACGCTCACTTTATCGCCGATTTTGGCCCCTTTGATTTTGAAGCCAAGGAACGGGTTTTTGGCTATTCCCTGGCCCCATTGCGCGTCAAGAACCACCTTGTCGTTGAGTGTGGCTGTAACCTGCTTGATGAAGTGAAGTGGGATTAGTTCGCCTTGTGCATCCTTGCGCTGGCCGGTTTCCATCGGGTGGATGATGAGCACCTTGATTTCGGCGACTTCCCCTTGCATGCGCGCCCGTATTTTCATTGTCTCAGCCATTTTGCGTTCCTTTATGCGCCGCAGCCGCCAATGGTCACCCTGACTTCCTTTGCGGCAGTGTAAACCTTGCCGTCGGCGTTCACCACGGCCCGAACGTTAGCCGATTCGCCCATTTTGATGTAGGTGGAAACGTAGGCTTCCGCGCCGTTGGAGAATTGAAAATTTGCGATGAGGGGGAAAGGGTTTTTCTCGGCGATGATGGCAATGGTTTGCGTGCCGGGTATATTGCTAGTTACCTCGAGCTGCACTCGCGCGCCGTTTTCGGCTAGGTCGGGAGCCTTGATCAAAATGTCGCTGCTCTGTTCTGCACGGGTTGCGCCAATGCTTTTCAGGGTATCGGCAAGCGCCCTGGCCTCAAAAGCTGATTTATTCCATGTGGCGGCCCAAACGCTGACTGGTTTGGTCAGAGCGCCAACAAACGCCGCGGCGATCGCGGCCGAGTTTTGCATGAACCTTCTGCGCAGTTTATCCATACATCTGTTTGCTATTCAAACAACCCGTTCTGCCGGACCAGATTATGTTATCGTAAATCTGCCGGCATCGCATGTGGTAGAGTTAACTCTTACTCGGTTAACTTGATTTACTGCTTCTTGAAAGTAAAGTGCTTATGCGCTGGGTTACCAGAGAGCGTCCGAAAATCGATCGTATCGCTTGCCCATGGCTGATTGCACGCTTTATAGACAAGGAGCCGGAATTTCTTTTCGTTCCCGCGAGCGAAGTTTTAAAAGTGGCGCAGGCAGCCGGTGCCATACCCTTTGATATACCCGGCGTGGAATTGTCGCATGCGGGAGAACTCTGTAGTTTTGACGCTTTCCTTCAGAAATATCGTCTGACCGATCCGGCCTTGCAGCAAATGGCGGTCATCGTGCGCGGTGCCGATACAGGGAGGCTCGATATCGCTCCTCAGGCAGCGGGGCTTTGTGCAATTTCTTTCGGGCTTTCCCGTAATTTTACCGACGATCATGAAATGTTGAAACACGGCATGGTCGTGTACGATGCTCTATATGCGTGGTGCCGCGAATGCTAGCGGCAAACCCACTTTCGGGTGCCCAACAACTACCTTTTTATGACCCTTCTGGGTTTTGCGGGTTTGGCTTTTTCTGCCTGCCACAGCCCGGATTTGCCGCCTTGCTTATGCAGCAGGCGGATGCCATCCATGCGCATGCCGCGGTCAACAGCTTTACACATGTCGTAGATGGTCAGCAGTCCGACGCTTACCGCGGTAAGCGCTTCCATCTCGACGCCGGTGCGCCCGACGGTTTCTGCAGTCGCCACACATTCCACTGCGGTATTTGGCTGATCCACGTTGAAGTCCACCGAAATTTTGGTCAACGGAATTGGATGGCATAGCGGTATCAATTCGGAAACGCGTTTCGAGGCCTGGATAGCGGCCACCCTGGCGACTCCCAGCACATCGCCTTTCTTGGCGCTGCCCGCGAGAATTGTCTTGAGCGTAGCGGGTAGCATGTGAATGCTGCCGCAAGCGCTTGCAATGCGAAGGGTTTCCCCTTTTTTCGCCACATCCACCATGCTCGCTTGCCCTTGGGCATCGAAATGCGTGAGTTTCTGTGCCATGAAATTTAAGGGACGCTTATTAGGAACTCTGGTTGAAAAGTTTTATCATAGCATCATGCGTTTAAGCTATCTGATCCTGCTGCTGTTGTTGCTCGTGCCGTCGGCGTATTCCGAAGGTTTGCCGGAGCTGGGCGAGGCCTCACAAACTGATCTTTCACCGTTGCAGGAACGACAACTCGGCGAGAGCATCATGCGCGAAATTCGCGCTGACCCGAGCTATTATGATGACCCACCACTGAACGATTATCTCAACAATTTGGGCTACCGCCTCATCTCCAGCAGCCGCGACCCCAAGACCAGCCTCGAACTATTCGCGATTCAGGACAAAGAGATCAATGCATTTTCGCTGCCTGGCGGCTACATCGGCGTCAACACCGGTCTTATTCTGCTCACACAAAGCGAATCCGAACTCGCCTCTGTGCTGGCGCACGAAATGGGACACATAATGCAACATCATATCGCGCGCATGGTTGGGGAGCAAAAATGGTCGATTGCGACTTCCCTAGCCACCCTCGCTGTCGCGATACTCGCCGCACGCTCCAATTCGCAGGCGTCGCAGGCAGCGATGGTCGGCGGGCAGGCTGCTGCGGCCCAGAGCCAGCTCAATTTTACCCGTGAGTACGAACTAGAAGCAGACCGCATCGGCTTCCAGACGTTGAACAACGCCGGTTTGGACGTACGCGCCATGCCGGCATTCTTCGAACGCATGCAGAAAGCCATTCGCTTTGTTGAAGGCAGTGCTCCATCCTACCTGCGTACCCACCCGCTGACCTACGAGCGGATCGCCGACATGGAGAACCGTGCACAGAGCGTGCCTTATCGGCAGGTCCCTGTGAGTCAGGATTTCCAGTTTATCCGCGCTCGGCTGCGGGCCCAGGAAGAATCGCCGAAAGATGCGATTACCAATTTTGAAAGCAGCCTGCAGGAAAAGAAATACATCAGCGAAGCGGCGCAGCACTTCGGGCTTGCGGTCGCGCTTATGCGCGTGAAAAACTACGACCGCGCCGAGCAGGAATTGTCACAGTCAAGAAAAATGGCACAACCCGACCCGCTCATTGAGCTGGTGGCCGGCCAAATAAAGCTGGGGGAAGGCAAAATCGCCGAGACCATAGCCATTTATCAGGCGGCGCTGAAACGCTACCCAGAATACCGGCCGCTGGTCTATGCTACCAGCAATGTGTACCTGTTGAACCATCAGCCGGAAGAAGCGCTCAAGCTCATTTCCGACCGGTTGCAGTATTACCCACAGGACTATCATTTATACCTGCTGCAGGCGAAAAGCTATGCCGATCTAGATAAGAAACTGCTGCAGCATAAATCACAGGCCGAGGCCTATTATTTATTGGGCAATCTGCGCGGCGCGGTCGAGCAGTTACAGATTGCGCAGAAAAGCGGCGACGGCGATTTTTATCAACTCTCCGCGGTCGAAGCGAGGCTCAAGGAACTGCGCTCGCTTGAGGCGGAAGCTAAAAAGCAATAGCGTCAGCGAAGCCATACGCCAAGCTGTGTAAAAATAAACCCTGCCGCGGCGCAGGTAGCGATTACCGGAATGATGCCTATTTTGTAGCGTGTCAGTGCTAGGAACGCAACTGTTCCAATCAGCAGCAACGGCCATTCGAATCCCGCACCAAAGCCTTTTGGCCAGAGCACGTGATAAGCGAAGAACAAGGCGAGATTAAGCATCACGCCCACCACCGCGGCGGTAATTCCATTAAGCGGAGCGGTGAACTTGATGTCGCCGTGGGTGGTTTCGATAAATGGGCCGCCTAGCAGGATAAATAGGAAGCATGGCAGGAAGGTAAAATAAGTTGCTACCGCCGCAGCGATGGCGCCGGATATAAACTGCGTTCCCGGACCGGCCACTTCCCTTGTCCAGCCGCCGACAAATCCGACAAACGCTACTATCATGATCAAAGGCCCGGGTGTGGTTTCACCCAGCGCCAGACCGTCTATCATCTGGGTAGCTGTTAGCCACCCGTAATGTTCTACACCCCCTTGATAAACGTAAGGGAGCACGGCATATGCGCCCCCGAAAGTGAGCAGGGCCGCCTTAGTGAAGAACCAGCCCATTTGGGTGAGCGTTGCGTCCCAGCCGGAAAGCATGTCAAGGGCTGCCATCACCGCGCCCCATAACAACAGGCCGACCACGCTGTAATTGGCGAATCGTGGCCAACTAAAGCGCGCGTGTTCCGGTGTCGGCGTGTCATCATCTATGATAGCGGGGCCGAAGCTTTTGTCCTGTGCGCTGTGCGCGCCGCCGGTGGCGAATATATCCGGAGCCCATTGCCCGCCAAGATAGCCAACCATGCCCGCGCTTAGCACGATGTAGGGAAAGGGAGCCTTAAACGCGAAAATGGCTACGAAGGCGGCGGCGGCAATAAGCCAAAGCCAGGCGTTTTTAAGAGCGCGTGAGCCGATGCGGTAAGCAGCAAACACCACTATTGCGGTAACCGCGGGCTTGATGCCGTAAAATAATCCGGCGACCAGCGGCACGTTGCCATAAGACAAGTAAATCCAACTTAGCGCAATCAGGATGAACAGCGATGGCAGCACAAATAGAATGCCCGCGACGAGTCCGCCTGAAGTCTTGTGCATGAGCCAGCCGATATAGGTCGCGAGCTGCTGCGCCTCGGGGCCGGGCAGCACCATGCAGTAGTTCAGCGCGTGCAGGAAGCGCCGCTCGCTGATCCAGCGCCGACGCTCGACCAGCTCGGCGTGCATGATTGCAATCTGCCCCGCGGGCCCGCCGAAGCTGATGAAGCCGAGCCTGAGCCAGAAGCGGAACGCCTGCCAGAAACTCACCGGCTGCGGCGCTGCGGCGGTCGACACCGGGTTGATCGCGCTCACCGCGCCGCCTCCTTCTCGAACGCGACCAGCAGACCTTCGAACACGCCGGCCGCGGCGAGCAGCAACCGATCGTCGTCGGCGATCGCGTCGCGCATGCCGGCCAGCACGCGCTC
>DASPRE010000066.1:0-81032 GCA_035624615.1 Burkholderiales bacterium
GGTGGACCGGTTAACAACAACGCTGGCGATTTCAGTTTCACCCCGACCTTTCGTTACCAGCAGACTGACCTCTCGAAGATTGCGCCTTATTTTGATGCGGGTGTTGGAGCACACCTGTGGACGCGCACCACGCTTACAACACACATAAGGTCGGGGACAGCTTTCCAGTTTGGCGAACATGTGGGAGTTGGTTTCCGCTTCGGTGACCGCGGCATATATGATCTTGGCTACCGCTATCAGCACATGTCGAACGCGGGCATTAAAGATCCAAATCCGGGGTTAAATCTCCAACTGGTCCGTTTTCAAATCCACTTCAATTAGCAGCCGTGACTCTGGACCACGTACTCGCGCGCAAGTGGCGCCCCAAAACGTTCAATGAAGTAATCGGGCAGGAACACGTCGTTAAAGCTCTGACCAACGCCTTAACGCAACAGCGCCTCCATCATGCTTATCTTTTCACGGGTACACGCGGCGTGGGCAAAACTACGCTGGCGCGCATTCTAGCCAAATCGCTTAATTGCGAAAACGGAATTACCGCGGCGCCCTGCGGGCAATGCCCAGCGTGCCGCGAGATTGATGCAGGACGTTTTATTGATCTGCTGGAACTTGACGCAGCTTCCAATACAGGGGTAGACAACATGCGCGAGGTTTTAGATAACGCGCAATATGCGCCAACCCGGGCACGCTTCAAGGTCTACATCATAGACGAAGTGCACATGCTGTCCACCAAGGCATTCAATTCCATGCTAAAAACTTTGGAAGAGCCGCCCGAGCATGTCAAGTTTATCCTGGCAACCACCGACCCGCAAAAAATACCGGTCACGGTGCTCTCGCGCTGCCTGCAATTTAACTTGAAGCAGATTCCTTTCTCGGTGATCGCCGACTATCTGCAGCAGGTCTTGGGAAAAGAGAAAATTCCTGGCGAACCTTCGGCACTGAAGCTCCTGGCTCGCGCCGCCAAAGGCAGCCTTCGCGACGCCTTAAGCCTGCTTGACCAAGCGATTGCACACGGTGCGGGGACGATAACCGAAACCGGTGTGCACGAGATGCTCGGTGCGATTGACCAGACATACCTGTTTGAAATTCTACGGGCGCTGCTGAAACGCGATGGCGTCGAGCTTGTCGCACAGGTGGAAAAGATGGCAGGTCGCAGCCTTTCGTTGGAAGGCGCTCTGCAAGATTTGGCTACGCTGTTGCAACGAATTGCACTGGCGCAAGCCGTGCCCGAGGCCCTCGCGGCGGATTTGCCGGAACGGAAGCAGATTCTTGAACTGGCGCGCGCTTTTGCTCCGGAGGATGTACAGTTGTTTTACGATATTGCATTGAGAGGACGCAACGAAATCGATCTTGCGCCCGACGAGCAAGCCGGTTTTACGATGACCCTGTTGCGCATGCTCGCGTTCGTGCCGGCGGAAAGCAATGCGGCCGGTTTCGACGATAAACAATTTGCGAAGGCAACGCAGTTGCAACCATCGTTGCTTGATACAGTCGTTGAAGCGGTTAATGCTCCAAACAATAGCATTTTAAAAAAAAACCGCTTTGACGGAGATTGGTCGGCCCTCGTAGTTCAGTTAAAACTGGGTGGTATGGCCAAAATGCTGGCGCAGCATTGTGAGCTCGCAAGTTACGTTGGGGACAAAATAGAGCTTCGCATTCCTGAACTGCACAAACACTTGCTGGAAAGATCGTATCAGGAAAAATTGAAGCTCGCACTGAACGATTATTTTGGTGAGCGTATGGCCGTCACTTTTGCTATCGGCGGCAACGGGAACACGCCGGCTGAAAAGGAACTTCGGCAAAAACAGGAACGGCAAATGCGCGCAACCGAGGCAATCGAAAAAGATCCTTTCGTGCGCGAGCTTGTGGAAAACTTCGACGCCAAGGTTATAGATTCTTCGATAAAACCCGTTCAATAGCGATTTAGGAGCAGAGATTGATAAAAAGTGATTTGGGCAATTTGATGAAGCAAGCCCAGCAGATGCAGGAAAATATGAAAAAGATGCAGGAACAGCTGGCTAACGTCGAGATCGAAGGACAAGCGGGGGCCGGCATGGTGAAAATAACTATGACCTGCCGCCATGACGTGAAACACGTTTTCATTAATCAAAGCCTTTTGGGCGAAGACAAAGAAATGTTAGAAGATCTGCTAGCCGCGGCGATGAATGATGCGGCAAAAAAAGTTGAAACGGCGATTCAGGAAAAAATGAGTGGGTTTGCTGCAGGAATCGGCTTGCCGCCCGGTTTCAAATTGCCTTTATGAATTTGGTGTGCTTATTGTTTCCAACGTGGTAATGAAATTCACTTCGAGTCTCGAACGGCTGATCGAGTCGCTGCACTGCCTGCCAGGAGTTGGTCCTAAATCAGCACAACGCATGGCTTATCATCTGCTGCAACGCGACAGAGAGGGCGCTGCGCAGCTGGCGGATGCGTTGCGCGGCGCCCTGGAGAACATTAGGCATTGCGAGAAATGCAACAATTTCACCGAGCAAGCTACCTGCGGACTTTGCAGTTCGGCGAAAAGAGATACGCAACTGTTATGTGTAGTAGAAACTCCGGCCGATTTGCTAATGATGGAGCAGACGCATTGCTATCAAGGCTTGTATTTCGTTCTGATGGGTCGCTTGTCACCGCTTGATGGCATTGGGCCGAAAGAAATTCATCTAGACAGGTTGCTCAAGCGAACACAGGACGGGGTTGTGAATGAAGTGGTGCTTGCAACTAATTTCACTGTAGAAGGTGAAGCGACCGCGCACTATATCAGCGAACTACTCAAGCCCCGGGGCATAAAGGTGAGCCGCATCGCAACGGGCTTGCCGGTAGGCGGCGAGCTTGAGCATGTGGACAGTGGCACGCTTGCGCAAGCCGTCCTAGAACGCCGCTCGATTTAATCGGCATCTTTTTTTGCTTTATGAAGGCTGCGAGCCGGCCACATCCTACCACGCATAAGCTGCACAAACTGCTGGCACAGACAGGGTTAGGGTCGCGCCGCAGCATGGAGCAGCTCATTCAGAGCGGGCAGGTTACCGTAAACGGCAGGCTCGCGACGATAGGTACTCGGGTGGGCCCCGATGATACGGTGCGGGTTAACAGGCGCATTATCAAGCTCGGGTTCATTTCGGAATTACCTCGGGTCATCATCTATTACAAACCAGAAGGGGAGATTGTAAGCCGCTCTGATCCTGAAGGCCGGGCAAGCGTATTCGATAATTTGCCCGCCATCCATTCTGCGAGATGGATTGCGATAGGGCGTCTCGATTACAACACGTCAGGGTTGCTGATGTTTACCAGCTCAGGCGAACTGGCAAACCGTATGATGCATCCGAAATTTGAAGTCGAACGGGAATACGCGGTAAGGATACGTGGTGAACTGAGCGCGGGGCAGATGCAACAGTTGCGCAATGGCGTAAAACTCGAAGACGGCAAGGCAAAATTTGAACGCCTGGAAGTAGGGGGTGGGGAAGGGGCGAACCGCTGGTACCGCGTCGTACTAAAAGAAGGCCGAAAGCGTCTCGTAAGGCGCATGTTCGAAGCGTTCGGGTTTACCGTAAGCCGCTTGATTCGGGTACGCTTTGGAGCGATCAGCTTGCCACCGCGACTGAAGCGCGGTCACTTTCTTGAACTTGACCAAAAAGAAGTAGCGGCAATTCTTGCTTCACTTGCGTAAAAACCTGAGAGAAGGCAATTGCGCTAGAAAATCGACCCCCCTGTTAACGTGCATTGCGGCATTTAAAGGCTACTAAGACCGGTCCCGGATCGGATCGGTCGTCGGGGCTTTCGCACGTCGTATAGTTACCGTTTAATAAAACCTTGCGCTCCGGCGATATCAAGATTTGGTCCGCCATCCGAGAAATGGTAAACCATGGCCAGTCCAGCAGCGTTTCTGCCGGTAAACGAGCCTGCATTGGCGCCGGTTGGGTTTGACGGGCCACATGTCCCTGTACACGTACCACCCAGCACGCCTTGAAATTGCCCATTTGTTGATATGATCCCTGGGGCAGTTGATGGGGTCTGCAAGTTATATACCGCGCCGCCAAAACCGATCTGCAGATCGGTAATCATGGTAAGAGCGACAAAATTAACCGTGACTGAGCCACCCATGAAAGTCCCCGTAATATTATTAGCGTTGGTTGGTGCAGTGCCACCAACGGGACTATAAGTCACAGCAGTACCCGACGCCGGAAGGCTAGGCGCGTCGCCAATGGCATAAACGAGGATGGGAATCCCGAGACCAATCAGCGAGCCGTTTACTGTAGGACTTCCTCCAACCCAGCGGCCCCAAGTTAGGTTTCCAGCGCTCGCGTTGTTCCCGCTATCCAAAATTTGGGCGCCTCCATAGCTTGCGTTAGGGAAAAGGCTTGGATTATTGATTGGGTCATTGATCATGATCATCTGACCACTAGTGTTACTAGCAATAACACCCGAGACAAAGAAACCGGTCGAGGTGGCGGTCGCAAGCGGCCAATACCCAACTGCTCCTACTCCTGTTGTTGGAAACACAAAAGGCGGAGGTGGAGTCGGAGTCGGAGTTGAAGATGGGGGTATCACTGACGGCCCGGTGTTGGGACCGAGGAATTCAGCATATATGAATAATTGCTGTTGATAAGGCTGTACGACTTTGTTGGGGCGGCCATCCGAAGCTGCGCCGCCATTTCTTTGCCGTTCACTCCCGCCAAAGGCTGTCTGTTCACGTTCGACGCGTCCCTCTCCAGCCAGACGATCGGCAAAAAACGCTGGAGGCCCAATGAGTTTTTTTGGCGGTTCGGTCTTGCTCGGTACAAAGAAATAATCGCCAGAGCCGAACTGATATTCTCCAGAGCTGTTGGTTGCAGCAATGATTCCGCCGCTTACGCCGCCGTAAAGCCCGTCTTTCGCCGCCGCACCGCAGCTGCCTTCAGCACATTGTAGCAACGCGAAGTTGGTACCACGTATACCTATAGTTGCGGTCGCAGTTTTAACGCCGTAATTGGATTTGTGGACTTTGCCAATCAGGCCGGTGATGGTCCGGAATCCGCCTTTTACAAGGTTGAAAAAGGCCCTTTCCAGGCCATCTTGCTTGCCGTCGAATTTGTATTCATCAATTTTAAGTAGGCTGTGATCGCGAAGTGACACGATGCTTTGATCGGTAAAACGCACCTGCATGTTGCTAAAAGGCCCGGTTTTAAGCGTGTCTTGATCTTCGATGGGAAAACCGACTGCAACCCGCATTTCCTCGTTGTTGCGGATTACGGAAGCGTCCCCTGCGGCCATTAGCACCCGGCCCACAACCTCGGCATGAGCCGTGGCGCATAGCGCCAGCACAATCATAAGCAAGCCAATCCTCGACACTTTCATGATAGCCCTCACTTGAAGTCGTAACGTAGTTTGAATGCGACCACATCTCTGGTATATGAAAACAGCGCTATATTGGAATTGTTCTTTTGGTACAGATATTCCACCCACGCACTCAGATGGGGGTTAAAGGCATAACTTATCGCGGTGGTACCCGAGTAATAACTGTCCATACGGGTCGTGTCTAACGTTGGAACGGGCTCCAGGTACCAGCTTTTTTGATAGATCCCACCCACGCTAACTGCCCATTTGGGGAAAGGCGTAACTCCTAAAGCAAGCCTTCCCGCAAATATGTTCCGCGACAAATCATCGCGGTTCTCGGTGTTGTTTTCCCTGCCATAATTTGCTTCCAAAGTGAACAACGGCTGCCAACTAGCGATAAACGCTTTCCGGTATCCCAGTCCGCCAGAGTAAAAATTCGAACTGCGCGGGGCGTCGGCTCCAGAGTAATCCAAGTTCGCGTATTGAGCGTAAGTATTGAAACTTTGCAGCTCATCGTACTGGTATTGCCATTCAGCCGTCGCACCCGGCGATTGCAGGAATGAATGGCTATCAAGGTCGGTGTGGGAGTAAAAGCCGCTAAAGCGGAAAAGATTCTTATACTGCAAATAAGTCAGGCCACCATTTACACTGAAATTTTCCTGATTAAACTGGCTAGCCTGGTTATTGAAACTCGCCGCAGCCGAGCCACTTCCGAAAACTGCTAGCCCGGGTGCAATAGGCTGCGACAACTGCCCCCCTGCGGCTATATATTGAAATCGGGAATGCTGCTTTACTCCCGGACCCACAACGGTGACCGGCCCGAACACCGGGAGACTGATGTTGGCGTTGCTCACCCCGGCATTCACGTTGCTGTCATAGCCGAAGCCAGCTTCTACGAACGCTGTGCCGCTGGTCTTATAGCGCCATTCACGCGCACGGATGGCATCAAGATAGCGCAGAATGTTGGTTTCCACGTCAGGAGGCGGGTTGGTTTTTAAAACCCCCCTAAATTCTTCGCCGGCTCTTGAGTCTTCGCCGAGCACGTAATAACCTCGCGCGAGCTCCAAGCGCGCACTGGTATTATTTGGATAATTGATGACATAGCGTTCCAGAGCCAGCACACCTTCGCCAGCATGCCCGGAGTCTATAGCCGACACGCCGTAGTAAAAATCAAACGTAGGATCGCCAAGCAGCTCAGTGTGCTGACTTGCGAGCTCATAGGCCTCTTTGGCTTTGCCTTGCTCCAGCATTGCTTTGACCTCGTCCGCGACCGCAGCGAAAGCGAAACTTGGGAAAACAGCTGCTACTAGGAATATGGCAAAAAGGCGCTTAAACCCCATTAAATCCTCCGGTTAGCAACCTTACGCCATCGTGGCTATTTTTAGAATTGTGAATTATTACCACTAGTTGCCTGATTTTATATTGGAAACCTTTCGGAAAGTCAAGTGCAAAAGTCTGGTCCTGTTCTCAGGATTCAAGATAAGTGCCCACGATCCAGCAGAAAAACATTTCTATTGCCTGCGCTGGTTTCCGGCCAAGTAAAGGCAATTTTTGGGAAAGCGCGTTCCAAAATTGCGCGGTTATGACCGATCTCGACTACCAATAGTCCTTTCTTACGCAAGTGCTTGGCGGCAGATTTCAGTATCGGGCGCACATAATCGAGACCATCCTTGCCGCCGTCAAGAGCAAGCCGCGGTTCATAACGGTATTCCGCAGGCAGAGTGCGCATCGTTCGAGCGTTGACATAGGGCGGGTTGGCGACGATTAAATCGTAACGGCGTCCGTGCAGCGCGTTGAACAAACTAGACCGAATCAAATTTATCCGGTCCGCAAAGCCATAATCGGAAATGTTGCGCCTAGCGACAGCCAGCGCGCTGCGGGAGACATCAGACGCATCAACCACGGCGTTGGGAAAAACAAGTGCCATTAGAATCGCAAGACAGCCGGAGCCGGTGCACAGATCAAGCGCTGAGTTTATGGCGTGCGCGCTTTTTATCCACGGTTGAAGCCTCGTCCGGAGAAGCTCGGCAATAAAGGAACGCGGCACTATCACTCGCCGGTCTACATAGAAGCGCAAATCTCCCAGCCAAGCTTCATGGGTAAGATACGGGGCGGGGATTTTTTTTGCGACACGTTGCCGCAGGATTTTAAGTACTGATTTAACCTGTTTGCCCGTGAGCGAGGTGTCTAAGAACCGGTCCAGTTGATCGAGCGGAAGTTCCAAAGCATGCGATACTAGATACGCAGCCTCATCGTGAGCATTGTGCGTGCCGTGTCCGAAACTTAACTCGGCCTGATCGAACCGGTTTACGGCGAAGCGCATCAGATCGCGCACTGTACGCAATCGAGCCGTGTTCAAGAATCCACCAGCAAATTTACCAAAATTCGCCTGTAAATTTCGCTGAGGGGCTCAATATCGGCAACGGCTATGCATTCATTCAGTTTGTGAATTGTGGTGTTGAGTGGACCCAGTTCCACCACTTGCGGGCAGATTTGCGTTATAAAACGTCCATCGGAAATACCGCCCGACGTACAAAGCTTAGGCGTAATTCCTGTCACCGATTTCACAGCGCGACCCACTGCCTCGACCAGCGAACCAGTGCGTGTGAAATAGGGCGTTCCTGATAGCGTCCAATCCAGCTCATAATCCAGATCAAACCGGTCGAGCACGGCGCATGTTCTTAATTTTAAGGATTCAACGCTGCTGGCGGGAGAAAATCGGAAATTAAACAGGATTTCAACTCTTCCTGGAATCACGTTCGATGCACCAGTGCCGCCATGGATATTGGAGATCTGCCATGTGGTCGGCGGGAAATGTTCGTCTCCTTGGTCCCAGACGGTTTTGGCCAATTCAAAAATGGCCGGTGCTACCAGATGGATGGGATTTTTTGCCAAATGTGGAAATGCAATATGCCCTTGTATGCCTTTTACGGTTAGCGTCCCTGAAAGTGAGCCGCGGCGCCCATTCTTAATCGTGTCACCAAGCTTTTTGGCCGATGTGGGTTCGCCTACGATGCAATAATCGAGCAATTCATTCCGCTTCTTTAACGTTTCAACGACCCTGGCAGTGCCATCAATTGCAGTGCCTTCTTCATCAGAAGTCACCAACATGGCTATAGATCCATTATGCTCTGGATACTCCTCCGTAAACCTTTCTATGGCGGTGACAAACGCAGCAAGCGAAGTTTTCATGTCCGCCGCGCCTCGTCCGAACAACATGCCGTTACGCACTGTCGGCGTAAAGGGATTGCTCTCCCATTGTTCCAGAGGTCCGGCTGGAACCACATCGGTATGACCCGCGAAGCAGACTACCGGCTTGGAATCTCCACGACGCGCCCAGAAGTTTTGCACGCTGTTGTGGCGGATTTTTTCCGAGCGAAAGCCCACCTTTCTCAGGCAATCTAATAGGATGTCCTGACACCCTGCGTCATCCGGGGTGAGCGAGCGACATGCGATCAGGTCTGTGGCAAGCTCCAGCGTTCTACTCATCGCGCACATTTTACCTTAGTCCTGGCATTTTCAATTTTTGCGAAATGGCCTGATCTTTGCCCATCTGTCATCGGAATTGCTGAATTAGGGTCTGTTTTCTAACTCTTAACCTTAGCTGAATTAAGCTGCAATGCGACTTCCCGTTGCGAACTGAAATAAACAGCGGTTGATCGCGCTAGGGAATTAGGATGGCCAAGCAACAAATCGCCAGCAGAAAAGGGATAGGCGATGTAAGTGCTAAATTTGCGCCGCAGGCAACGGAAAGTTAATCAGCTTTTTAGTTTGTTGAGCATGTCAAGGCTCAAGGTAAAGTCTTCGCTTTCCTTTTTGCTAGTATCGACCAGCATCGCGTCGGAAAGAGTTAATGCGGGCTGCTCCTTGACCTGAGAGGCATTGTTGATCATCCACAGCATATTGGTCGAGGAATCACAATTTTGTAGGGCCTCATCCTTACTGATCTTGCCGGTCTTGAAGAGTCGGAACAGCGCCTGCTCGAAACTTTGTGAACCCGGATAGATGCTTTGCTCTATTGCTTGGTTAATCTGGTCAAAATCTCCTTTTCGGATAAGCTCTGCGACACGCGAGGTATTTAGCAGAACTTCGACTGCCGGAAGCAGCCGCCCGCTCAGGCTTTTCACTAGCCGTTGAGAGAGTACGCAGCGCAAGCTGATGGAAAGATCGAGCAGCAGACTGGCACGCGATTCGTGCGGGAAAAAATTAACGATCCGGTTTAAAGCGTGATAAGTCGTGTTGGCATGCAGTGTAGACAGGCACAAATGCCCGGTTTGAGCATAGATCAGAGCGTGCTGCAGCGTTTCTTTGTCCCGAATCTCGCCGATCATCAATACATCTGGCGCTTCGCGCATGGCATTCACCAAAGCATTCGAAAAAGATTTGGTATCGGTGCCGATTTCGCGCTGGTTTACTATGGATTTCTTATGCTTGAAAACATATTCTATCGGGTCTTCGACGGTTAGAATGTGGCCCGATCTGTTGCTATTGCGATAATCCAGCATCGCGGCCAACGTTGAAGATTTTCCGGAGCCAGTCGCACCCACCACAAGCACGAAGCCCCGTTTTTCCATAACCAAATCCTTGAGAAATGTGGGCAGGCCGAGATCGTCAATAGGTGGTATGTTTTCCGTGATGTAGCGGATCACCATCGCGGTTTCCCCGCGCTGCCGGAATAGGTTTACGCGGAAGTTGCCGAGGCCCGGGACATAATGCGCAAAATTCATCTCCATGCTGGATTCGAACTCGCGGATTTGCGCCTCGGACATCATTTCGTAAGCGAGTTTCTTGATAATCTCCGAATCCAGCGGCGGAGAATTAAGCGGCACCGTGCTGCCATTCAACTTGATATGGATGGGTGCCGCTTTGGAAAAAAAAGCATCTGACGCCTGTTTCTCCGCCATCAACCTAAATAGCTGGCCGAGCTGCATCGATCAGCGTCGCTCAGTAAACAGGGATTTGATCGAATCGAGCATGCCTTTTTTCTTGTCTACTTCTTCTACCTGCGGGTATTGCGTGTCCAGAATGTTGCGCTTGGGTGACGTCATGCGCGCCGTACTAATTTGGCGTTTGCCAAGCTGCCGGAAGTTGTTCGGTTTGTTGACCAAAAACTTGGAAAATTCTTCAAGAAGCGTGTCATCAACCTCGTCTATTTCGTAGACATACTCGCGCTCGGTCAAGCGTTCCATATTCTTTGTGTGGAATTTAATCTGTGACTTTTCAAAATCTCCCGAAATGGTAATGTTGACCACTACTTCACCGGGAATTTTAAATACAACTCGCTGCACATAGCCGCGATCATTCTTGATTTCTTGAGCTTCAAATTTGATATTGTAGCTCCATAAATATTCTCTCAAGCCTTGAATTGTCGAAGGCGATTCTTTTTCGATAGTTAATGCTCCACTAGGTCCGCATCTGAAGCGCAAGGAAATTTCGTCTATGAAGTCTTTATTGTCAATGCTCTTGTGTCTTTTGTTAAGGAAGTAATCCTGCTGGCTGAGATTCGAAAGATTACCGACACCCTCGATGTAATAGGAGCGCAGTACTGTCGGTTTGACTACGTTAAGTTGTTTGACGAGATCATCGAGGTATCCATAAATCGCGCGTAGCTTGGCCTGCAATTGCATGAAATTCTGGCCGAGCGTGGTCAGCTTGGCTTGCGTGTCAAACGCCTCTTTTTCCTTGAGCGTTTCTGCTTCTTTCTTTAATTCATCCAGAAATTTCACTTCATTCTCCTCGGCAAATTACGTAAGTGCGCTTTGTGCATCTTCGCCGCGTTTTCAACAAGTATAGTATTTTTCTTGGTCAAGGGCTGACCCCCCCGGGAACAGCACTTGTTATTTGCAGGTCTTGGTTCTAGTTTCGTCGTGAGTTTTAATTTTATAGTTTTTGTTATTCAAGTCAAACGGTAGCCCGAAAATGAACTTTAGTTTTCCCGCAAAAGTTCGTTAATGCCAACCTTGGAACGAGTTTTGGCATCGACCTGTTTGACAATGATCGCGCAGTTGAGACTGTACTTACCGTCGGCTGAAGGCAGACTCCCCGAAACAACCACCGATCCCGCAGGAATCCGTCCGTAGTTAATTTCGCCGGTCATGCGGTTGTAGATCTTAGTGCTTTGCCCGATAAATACCCCCATGGAAATTACAGCGCCCTCTTCAACGAGGACCCCTTCGACTATTTCTGAGCGCGCACCAACAAACACATTATCCTCAATGATGGTCGGGTTGGCCTGCACCGGCTCCAGCACACCGCCAATTCCCACTCCTCCCGAAAGGTGTACATTTTTGCCAATTTGCGCGCACGAGCCTACTGTAACCCAGGTGTCCACCATCGTGCCTTCGTCGACGTAAGCCCCGATATTGACGTACGAGGGCATCAGTATGACGTTTCTGGCGATATAAGCCCCCTTGCGAGCAGTGGCAGGGGGTACCACGCGAAATCCACCCTTATTAAACGCCTGAGTGTCGTAGCCAGCAAACTTTATGCCAACTTTGTCGTAGTAATTAGTAAAGCCGCCCTTAACCAGAGAATTGTCGCAAATGCGAAATGACAACAACACGGCTTTTTTTAGCCATTGATGAGTCACCCATTGATGGTTGATTTTTTCGGCTACTCTAAGATTGCCCTTGTCAAGCAGTTCCACCACTTGCGTGACTGCTTTTTTAAGTTTGGCCTCGACATTGTTCGAAGTTATTTCAGCGCGCCGCTCAAATCCTTCGTTGATGATCGTTTGGAGTTGTTTCATATTCTTAAAGTTGTTCGATAAAACCGGCGATACGCTGCGCTGCCTCGATGCACTCGGCAAGCGGCGCAACTAGGGCGATACGCACAAAATTGACCCCGGGGTTGATGCCGTAAGCTTCCCTTGCCAAGTAACTCCCTGGTAGGACCGTAACATTATAATCGCGGTACAACAGCCACGCGAATTCCGTGTCGGGGATAGGCGTCCTGGCCCATAAATAAAACCCCCCTTCGGGAATTCGAATATCCCGCATGAAGTTCTCCAGAATCGATGTAACTTTGGCGAATTTTTCGCGGTAGATGCGGCGGTTTTCAATTACATGTGCTTCGTCGTTCCAGGCGGCTATGCTAGCGGCTTGTACCGGCGGACTCATCGCGCAGCCGTGATAGGTGCGGTACAGGAAAAATTTTGAGATGATTGCGCTTTCGCCGGCGACAAATCCAGAGCGCATTCCCGGGACATTGGAACGTTTCGACAGACTGTTAAATACAACAAGGCGCGGAAATCCGCTCCTGCCCAATTGCTGCGCTGCCTGTAACCCGCCAAGACACGGACAGTGTTCATCGAAATAAAGCTCCGAGTAACATTCGTCTGATGCAATAACGAATCCATATTGATCGGCCAGCCCGAATAGCTCCTGCCATTCATTTAGGGTCATTACGTTGCCACAAGGGTTTCCAGGGGAGCAGACGTAAACCAGCTGTGATCGCTGCCAAATAGATTCATCAATTTGGCCGAGGTCAAGTTTAAAATTGTTTTGGGGTAGGAGATTTAGAAAGCATGGTACTGCACATGCAAGCAAAGCGGCCCCCTCGTATATTTGGTAAAACGGGTTGGGACAAACCACGACCGGCTCGGGCAATGATGCGTCTATGACTGTTTGCGCGATTGCAAACAGGGCTTCGCGGCTGCCATTTACCGGCAAAATTTCGTTTTCCGCGCTGATATTACGAATACCGAAACGACGTTTGAGCCAGGCAGCGATTGATTGGCGGAGGGTGGATTCGCCTTGAGTGACGGGGTAATTTGCCAGGCCATCGAGATTCTGTATCAGGGTTTCTCGTATGAATTGCGGCGTTGCATGTTTTGGCTCACCTATCGACAAATTAATCGGGGTCAGGTCCGATCTTGGGTTGACACCCTCAAGCAATTGTGCGAGTTTTTGAAACGGGTATTGCTGAAGGCGAGTCAAATTTGGGTTCATGCTAAACCGTGGAGTTTTTAGTCGGGCAATGCCTAAGCATTCAGGTAGAAACCAAACGCTGTGGAAGCAAAGCAGAAAACTGTGTGCATTAAGCGTCGCCGGGCTGCTTCGCCAAATCCTGGACGTGTACTTGTGGCAACGGTTTCCAACCGGGCTTGCGATATTCTGCAACCACAGTGGTGAATATTCCTCCGCGCACGTTAAACCTGGAAGTCAAACGCATGAATCGCGGCTTAACAGCCTTAGATAGATCGTCGATAATGCGGTTGGTGACCGCTTCGTGGAATGCGCCTTCATTACGGTACGACCAAATGTAAAGCTTGAGGCTCTTCAGCTCGACGCATTTTTTGTCGGGAATGTATTCGAGAATTAGAGTGGCGAAATCGGGCTGCCCGGTTCTCGGGCAAAGGCAGGTGAATTCGGGAATTTCCATGTGAATCAGATAATCCCGCTGCGGCCTGGGGTTGTTGAAGGTATCAAAGCTCCTGCTGGCCCTGGAAAGCATTAACTTTTCCTTCTCGAATCGGTTAAAATAAAATTATGTTCCGATTGCGAATTATAACCTTTGGCCCAATTACAATAAATTACGGCTTAAATTGCGCCTTACACAAATCAAACTCGCCGGGTTCAAATCTTTTGTAGACCCGACTCACGTTCCCATCCCGGGGCAGCTGGTGGGCATCGTCGGCCCGAACGGTTGCGGCAAATCCAATATCATTGATGCAGTTCGCTGGGTGCTGGGGGAATCACAGGCCAAGCATCTGCGCGGTGAAACCATGCAGGACGTGATTTTTAACGGCTCTGGAACGCGCGCGCCAATAGGACGAGCGAGCGTGGAATTAATTTTTGATAACAGCCTCGGAAAAGCGGCAGGGCAGTGGTCAAGCTATGCCGAAATCTCCATTAAACGCATTCTCCAGCGCAACGGCGAATCGTCTTATTACGTTAATAACACGCATGTGCGGCGACGAGATATAACCGATATTTTTCTTGGCACAGGGCTCGGGCCGCGCGCTTACGCAATTATTGAGCAGGGAATGATTTCCAGGATCATCGAGGCACAACCTGAGGAGCTGCGGGTATTTCTGGAAGAAGCGGCCGGGGTGTCGAAATACCGGGAGCGGCGGCATGAAACCGAATTGCGACTCAAGGACACCCGCGAAAATCTAATACGGGTCGCGGATGTCCGCCACGAACTGGAAAAACAACTGCAGCATCTTGAAGAGCAGGCGCGCGTAGCATCAGAGTACCGCGATTTGCAGAGCCACCTTCAGACTACCCAGAATCTGCTGTGGCTACTAAAAAAACAGGATGCCGCGACAAACCGGAAACGCGTTGAAAAAGAAATTCAAAAGGTTACCAACGAACTGGAAGCGGAAACCGCAAGACTACGGGAAATGGAGAAAAGGTTGGAGCAGGTGCGAGCGGGCCATTACAGCGCGGGAGATGCACTGCATCAGGCACAGGGAGAACTCTATTCGGCCAACGCCGAGGTGAATCGGCTTGAACAACATCTACAGCACATTCGTGACAACCGGCAACGGCTTGGAGCGCAAATCACCTCGCTAGGCAACCAGCAGATGCAACTCGGGCAACATCGCGAAAACGCTCAGCAAACCTTGACTCAATTGCGCAGTGAACTCAGCAAGGCGCAACGGCACATTGAGGAGACGCGGCTCAATACAGCAAAATTAGCCGATTCGCTGCCTACTGCTGAACAACATTTCCGCGATTGTCAAGACCGCGCTGTAGATTTGGAGCGTGAACTTGGGCAAGCGCGGCAAGCCGCTCAAATCGAGGATACCCATCGCGCGCACGCACTTAAAATGCTCGACCAATTGCAGGTTCGCATTGAGCGCCTGATTGGCGAGCGCAACAGTTTACCAAAACCCGAAAGTGCGGAACTGCAACGCCTGCAAGACCGACAAGCACTCAAAGCATCTGATTTGATCGGAAAACGGCAAAAACTTGAATCACTGCAGCGACAGCTGGGCGAATTGGAGCGGGAAAAAGAAATACACAGGGGCGGCGTGCAAACACAGGAACAGGCTTTGGCCGGATTAACGGCGCGTTTGGATACGCTCAAACAGTTGCAGGAAGGTCCAGCAGTTCACGGCAAACTGCAACCTTGGCTCACTAAACACCGTCTCGAGGATTTGCCAAGGCTATGGCAGGAAATACAAATCGAAGCGGGCTGGGAAAGCGCCCTGGAGAGTGTGCTGGGGGAGCGCCTAAACGCACTTGCGCTTGGCCCTGAAGCCGTTTTGCGAACTTTGCTTGAAGACACTCCACCGGTAAAACTGACAGTTTTTGCCGTACCAGGAGAAAATCCTGCCGCGGAACAGGAATCTGCGGCAGGAATGCGCCCGTTGTCAAGTCTGATAACCTGTAAGACTGCCGCCACACGAACGCTGCTTGAAGACTGGTTGTCGGATGTTTACATAGCGGAAAATTCGCCGCTCGAGTTGCGCGAACAGTTACCGCCAGGCGGGATATTGGTAACCCGCGATGGCCATGTATTTACGCGCTACAGCGTATCGTTTCACGGGGCAGACTCGGAGACGCACGGTGTGTTGACCCGCGGGCGAGAAATTGAACAGCTTCAAAACGAAATTGGCCACTGCCGCCTAGCGTTAGAAAAGGTTAAGGTCGAGCTTGATTCCGCGCAACAGAAAGTAGAGGTTCTGCAAGCCGAAATTTTTTCCTTGGACGTCGAAATTGAAACGCTACAGCAAGAACAACACGAAATCCAGATTGAAACACTGAGACTGACACAAGCCTCGGAGCAAATCCGGCACCGCGCCGAACAAATCACCCTTGAGCTTGAGGAAATCCGAGAACAGCAAGTAACTGAAACCCGACACCAAGATGATGCGCGAAGCAAACTTGCCAGCTTTCTCAAGCGAATTGCAGAATTCGAAGGGCAGCTGCTGCAAGCAGATCGCCAGCGCTTGGACGCCGAAAGCACTGTAAATGCCCAACGTGCAACGCTTAGCCAAGCGCACCAGGCAGCTCACGAGGCACAGCTAATAGGAAGTACATATGAGCATAAAATCAATGATATATATAATTCAATTAAATCTTTAGATGAACAAATAAACGCTTTTCAGCAAAACTTGCAAAGTCTGGAGTCCGAGCTGAGCCGCTTTGATGAGAACGCTGTACAGGAACAACTTCACCAGGTGCTGCAGGCAAGGCAAGCCAAGGAGCAGGCTTTGGCTGCTGCACGAAACACGTTGGAGGAAGCGACCCGTAACTTGCAGCAGACCGATGAACAGCGCCTTGCGGCAGAGGGAAAACTGGAACCGTTGCGCAACCGGATTAATGACCTGCGCCTCAAGGAGCAGGAAGCCCGCCTCAATGAAGAGCAATATGCCGAGCAGCTTCGGGCAGCCGACGAAGAACAATTGAGCGCTTTGCTGCAGAAAGGCGCAAAAGCCAGCGCGTTACAATTGGAAATTGCACGTCTTGAACAGGCAATTTCTGCTTTGGGTGCAGTCAATTTGGCAGCACTGGAGGAACTGCAAAGCGCCACTGAGCGCAAAACTTATCTTGATGGCCAAGCACAAGATCTTGACGAAGCCGTTCAAACTTTGGAGAGCGCGATCCGCCGCATTGATCGCGAAACTCGGGCCCGGCTTATGGAAACCTTTGACGCCATCAATCGGCATCTTGAGGAAATGTTTCCCCTGCTGTTTGGCGGTGGCAAGGCACGTCTGGTCTTGAGCGGTGACGAGGTGCTCGAAAGCGGGGTGCAAGTAATAGCCCAACCGCCAGGTAAGAAGAATTCCACAATTCATTTGTTATCGGGTGGAGAAAAGGCGCTAGTTGCCATAGCTCTGATATTCTCACTTTTTCAGCTTAATCCAGCGCCGTTTTGCATGCTGGATGAGGTTGATGCGCCGCTCGACGACACGAACACCGAGAATTTTTGCAAACTGCTGAGAAAAATGTCCGAGCAAACGCAGTTTATATTCGTTAGCCATAATAAAATTACTATGGAAATCGCGCACCAGCTGATTGGCATTACTATGCAGGAATTGGGGGTGTCGCGAGTCGTTTCGGTGGACATCGAAGAAGCCATGAAACTGAGGGACGAAGCGGTTGCCTGAGGCTACAGCTAATGAGTGACTTGCAGCTCAGCCTTTTACTTATCGGCATATTGATTGTTGTGGCAACCTATTTCTTCAACCGGTTTCAGGAACGAAAATACCGGCGTAAATCCGAATCGGCTTTCGAAAACGATATGCAGGACGTGTTGCTAGGGCCCCAGGGAGCCGCTGGCCCCGTTGACGACAGAGTCGAACCACAGTTGCGGGAGCCGGTCATCGCAGAGAAGGACACTGCACTTGAAAAACCGGCCCCAGTTGCTGACAAAGCGCCGGCAGTGCTGGACCCGGAAATTATGTTTGTCGCAGAGATGAGCCGGGCCGAGGTGTTTCCTCCAGACGTCGTAAAAACGCTTTTGAAATATATCTTGGAATTTGGACGCCGGATTACCTGCCTTGGTTACCGCCAAAAAAATACAACTTGGGAAAAACTTGAGGACGTTACCGAGGCCAAATATACCCGCATAAAGATCGGCCTGCAGCTTGCAGATCGCTCCGGATTTGTGAACGAGTCGCAGCTCGCGTTATTTTGCGATATGTTGCAAGGTTTCGCAGAGAATTCCGGCGCAGCCATCCAGTTTCCCGAGCGCAAGACTGCGCTTAGCACTGCGGTGGAACTCGACAAATTCTGCGCGGAGGTGGATATTTCCATCGGGCTGAATGTTATTGCCCAGGAAGGTCAGACCTTCCATGGAACCAAGCTGCGCGCCTTGAGCGAGGCCGCCGGATTGAGACTTCAGGAAGATGGTGTTTTCCATTGTCTCGACGAACACGGTGAAAGCATGTTTACTCTGAGCTGCCACGAGGCGGTTTCGTTTACCCCTGAGCAAATCAAAAACCTATCTGTCAGCGGTGTTACGTTTTTGCTGGACGTGCCACGTGTCGCCTCCGGAATTCGCGTATTTGACCAAATGCTGACGTGCGCCAGACAATTTGCGGCATCGTTGAACGGAATTCTTGTGGACGATAACCGCATTCCGCTGAACGACTCGGGTATCGAAACAATTCGTCAACAGTTACGTGCCGTTTACACGGCAATGGATCAGCGCAATATCAGCGCCGGCAGCTCCCGCGCCCTAAGACTGTTCTCCTGAATGAAAATACCCGAGCAAGTAATGGAGCGGGTGCGCCGCCTGCGCAAAAGCATCGAGCAGCACAACTACAGCTACTACGCGCTGGCCGCCCCGACCATTCCCGACAGCGAATATGACAAACTGTTTGCCGAATTGGTCGAGCTGGAAAATCGCTATCCGCAACTCGCCAGCGCCGATTCTCCGACACAGCGGGTGGGCACTGCACCGTTGAAGGAATTTGCCCAGGTGATTCACCGGACCCCGATGCTGTCCCTCAATAATGCATTCAACGAAGACGACATTATCGCTTTTGATCGAAGAGTACGAGAGGGTTTGGGAATGCAAGACATTGAATACGCAGTCGAGCCAAAATTCGATGGTCTGGCCATCAGTCTTACCTATGAAAAAGGGGAACTAGTGAGCGGGGCCACGCGCGGCGACGGTTATGTCGGCGAGGATGTCACCGCAAACGTGCGCACTGTGAATGTTATCCCGCTACGGCTTGTTGGTCGCAATCCGCCGTGGCTTCTGGAAGTGCGCGGAGAAGTGCTGATGCTGAAGAAGGATTTTGAGACGCTCAACGCACAGCAGCGCGAAAAAAAAGAAAAAGAATTTGCCAACCCCCGAAATGCCGCAGCGGGATCGTTGCGCCAGCTTGATTCGCGCATCACTGCTAGGCGCAAGCTGAGCTTTTTTGCTTACGGTGTAGGGGAGGTGGAAAAGGGAGCCGTGCCCGAAGACAAGCACGCTAAGCTGCTCGATTTTCTCGCTTCATCACACGTGCCGGTTGCGCCAGAGCGTCGGGTGGTGCAGGGGGAGAAGGGACTGATTGAATACTACCGCCGCATCGGGGCGAAACGCGACAAACTGCCTTACGAAATTGACGGAGTGGTCTACAAGGTCAACGACATCGCGTTGCAAAACAAACTGGGGTTTGTCGCGCGCGCGCCGCGCTTTGCGGTGGCACACAAGTTTCCCGCGCATGAAGAGCTTACGGAAGTATTGGATATCGAGGTCTCGGTGGGGCGCACTGGCGTGCTGACACCGGTTGCATTATTGAAGCCGGTATTTGTGGGAGGCGTCACCGTGTCTCATGCCACGTTGCACAACGAGGACGAGATCAGGCGCAAGGACATCCGAATTGGCGACACGGTAATTATCAGACGTGCAGGAGACGTAATACCGGAAATCGTTTCCGTTGTGAGCGATAAACGTCCGAAAACTGCGCGTAAATTCGTGATGCCAGACAAATGCCCGGTGTGCGGCTCAAGGGTCGTACGATTTGAGGACGAGGCGGCAGCGCGCTGCATTGCTGGACTGTTTTGCAGCGCCCAGCGCAAACAGGCCTTGTTACACTTCGCCTCAAGGCGCGCCATGGATATTGACGGCCTTGGCGAGAAATTGGTGGATCAACTGGTGGACAATGACATCACACGCACTCCTGCCGATCTTTACAAGCTGGACGAGACTGCGCTCGCCAATTTGGAGAGAATGGCGGAAAAATCTGCCGGCAACGTGATTGCGGCAATTGAAAAAAGCAAACGCACGACGTTGCCACGCTTTATATACGCTTTGGGAATACGTAACGTGGGCGAGGCGACAGCGAAAGACCTGGCAGGGCATTTCGGCAGTTTTGATAAATTGATGCAAGCCAGCGAGGAAAGTCTGCAGCAGGTTCCCGACATAGGTCCGGTCGTGGCGCAAAGCATTGTACGGTTTTTCTCAGAGCCGCATAATCGCGAAGTGATTGAACAACTGCGCGCTAGAGGAGCAAGGTGGCCAGAGGGCAAAAGCCTGCAGCTTGCGGAGAAAAGCGCAATCAGCGGCAAAAATTTTGTATTGACCGGCACGCTGCCGCACCTGACGCGTGAGGAAGCAAAATACAAGATCGAGGTGCTCGGAGGCAAAGTGACAGGCAGTGTCTCCGCCAAAACCCATTATGTGGTTGCGGGCGCAGATCCCGGAAGTAAATTTGCTAGGGCGCAGCAATTGAATGTCAAGATAATCGATGAAGCAGGCTTGTTGAGGCTTCTCGGAAGCTAACATGGAATTAAAAAAGAAAACCCCCAATCGAATCCGCAAAGCGGTATTTCCGGTCGCCGGTATGGGCACCCGTTTTTTGCCGGCGACCAAGGCCAGCCCCAAGGAAATGTTGCCCGTTGTCGATAGGCCCTTGATTCAATATGCGGTTGAGGAAGCGCTGCAGGCGGGAATTATCGAATTGGTGTTTATTACCGGCCGAGGCAAACGCGCCATTGAGGACCATTTCGACGAAGATGATGCCATCGAAGCGAAGCTGCAAGCAAAGGGCAAACAGGAGCTGCTCAAATCGGTGCAAAACATCATACCGAAATACGCCAGCTGTACTTATGTCCGTCAACCCAGGGCGCTCGGGTTAGGGCATGCCGTGCTGTGTGCAGCAAACGTCATTGGCGATGAGCCTTTCGCGGTGATCCTTGCAGATGACCTGATAGACAGCAATCCGTCCGCAATTGAGCAGATGACAAAAATTTACCGCGCTCATAGGTGTTCAGTATTAGGCGTGCAAAAGGTCACGCAGCAGGACGCCTCGCAATACGGGATCGTTAAAAGCAGGTTACTCGCGGCTCCAAGACTTCATGTAATCGCCGGTATCGTGGAAAAACCTAAGCCCGGCAAAGCGCCTTCGAACCTCGGCGTGGTGGGTCGCTACATTCTGACACCGCGGATATTTCACCACTTGCGTAGAGTGAAACCTGGCACGGGCGGAGAAATTCAACTCACCGATGGAATCGCCTCGTTGCTTAAGGAGGAAAAAGTATTTGCGTATGAATTTGACGGCACACGCTACGACTGCGGTTCCAAGCTGGGCTACCTGAAGGCCACCTTGGCGTATGCGGTAAAACATCCTGAGGTGGGAGAAGAATTCAGCTCCTATCTTTCGTCACTGGGCTGTCGTTTGCCTAAATCGGGTCGGGTATAATTTGCAAGCCCAACTTCTGCTGTCGCTCGAGTGAAGCTTACCTACCAAAAAGCTCGGGATATTCTCAAATCCTCGGAACAGGTGTGCTCTGCGGCTGTTGTGTCTGAAGCGGTAAAGCGCGTGGCAACGGAGATTTCCGCGAAACTTTCCGAAAAACAGCCACTGGTATTGAGCGTGATGGGGGGATCGGTGGTGTTTACAGGGCATTTGCTTCCGCTACTCAATTTTCCGATGGATTTTGATTACATTCACGTATCGCGGTACGACGACGATACCCGTGGTGGAGAAATTGACTGGAAGGTCGTGCCGCGGGAAAACGTAAAGGGAAGGACGATATTGGTGCTGGACGACATTCTCGATGAAGGACAGACACTTGCCGCGATTCGCGACAGAATCTTGGGCGCCGGTGCAACTTGCTTTTTCAGCGCAGTGCTTGCCAATAAAGACACCGGAAAACCCAAGCCGATACAGGCGGATTTTGTGGGAGTAACCGTGCCCAACCGCTATGTTTTCGGATACGGCATGGACGTTTACGGGGCGTGGCGCAATTTGCCGGCCATCTATGCGCTAAAATAAACGGTTTTCTAATTCTTCACGGGTTACCTCAGCATGCTCGCAATTATCGGCGGGACCGGTCTCACCCGACTCGCCAACCTAGAAATGCCGCACCAAAGAGTAATTCGCACCCCTTATGGTGAACCGTCGGGCGCGCTGACTTTCGGCAAGATCAGAGGGCACGACGTGATCTTTCTGGCGCGTCACGGTTATGGCCATACCATACCGCCGCATCAGGTGAATTACCGGGCCAATATCTGGGCGCTGCATACGCAGCACGTCACTCACGTGGTATCGGTGGCTTCAGTTGGCGGTATTCGCCCAGATTTGACGCCGGGCACTATCGCCATTCCCGCGCAAATAATCGATTACACCCACGGGCGCCAATCGACTTTTTTTGACAGCACGGAAAAACCGGTCACGCACATAGATTTCACCTGGCCATATTGCGAACCGTTGCGTCAGCGACTGATAATTGCGGCAGAAAACGCCAAACAAAAAACAGTGAATGGCGGTGTGTATGGCGCCACTCAGGGTCCGCGCCTAGAAAGCGCCGCGGAGATTAGCCGCCTTGAAAGGGACGGTGCTGATATGGTGGGCATGACCGGCATGCCCGAGGCGGCGCTCGCCAAGGAACTAGAGATGTGCTATGCGACTATTGCAGTGGTGGCGAATTACGCCGCAGGCAAGGGTGCAAGTAAACGGGAAATCCAGTTCGAAAACCTCGAGTCCACCATGCAAGAATCGTTGGATCGGGTGAAAACTATTCTTGAAAAATTAATTGAGCGCAATGGCGGTTAAAACGGTATTGAAAATGGGCGATCCGCGCCTGCTTGAACTTTCGAAACCAGTCACGGCATTTGACAAGCCGGAGTTGCACCAGCTGATTCAGGACATGCGCGATACCATGGACGCTCTGAACGGCGCGGGACTTGCGGCGCCGCAAATCGGCATCAGCCTCCAGGTAGTGATTTTTGGTGTGACTCGCAACCCGCGGTATCCAGACGCCGAAGAAGTGCCATATACGGTGCTAATTAATCCCAACATCGAGCCTTTGGACCAGGAAATGGAAGAGGAGTGGGAAGGTTGCCTGAGCATTCCCGGAATGCGCGGCCTGGTGCCCCGTTACAGGCACTTGCGCTATCAGGGTTATGATCAGTATGGCAAGATCATAGAGCGCACTGTGAGCGGATTTCATGCGCGTGTCGTGCAGCATGAATGCGATCACGTACAGGGAATACTCTATCCGATGCGAATCCGGGACATGCGCAATTTTGGCTACAGTGAAGTGCTGTTTCCTGGCCAGCTCGCCCAGGAGGAGTAGGCGTTTTCTAGACTGATAGCGCTTCCAACAGATCGGCTTCCAGCCGTACCACGGCTTTGGAATCGATGAGCACGTCTCCGCTGATGAGAAATACGTCTTCGGCCCGCTCGCCGAGCGTGTTAATTTTCGCAGAGTGAACGTCGATGCCGTGATTCACAAGAACTCGCGCAATACTGTAGAGCAACCCCGGGCGGTCTCCCGCAGTGACGGAAAGCACGTGGTAGGCGCCTCTCTCGTCCTGCCTGATGCTCACTTCAGGCGCAATGGGAAAATGTTTCACATGGCGGCTCAAGCGACCTTTGACCGGCGGCTCCAGCGGCGCCTGTACTGCAATGCGTCGGGCCAGTTCACTCTCAACGAATCCAATCAGATCCCGATAATGACCGGTCTTATTCAAGGGATCGAGCACCAGGAAGCTGTCGAGCGCATAGTTGTGGCGCGTGGTATGGATCTTGGCTTCAACGATATTGTAATTGATGCGCTCAAAAAATCCGCAGATACGCGCAAACAATCCTTGCTGGTCAGGCGTATAAATCAATACCTGCAAGCCTTCGCCGATGGGCGAGAGCCGTGCTTTAACCACTGGTGACTGCGTGCGCACCTTCGCCCAAAGTTGTCGTGTATGCCAGGCAATTTCTTGGGCGTCATGGTGCAGGAAATAAGCAGTGTCGAGCTCCGACCACAGCGCTTCATGCGCATCGTCGCGCAAAGCATAAAGGCGGATTATTTCAAGCGCATCGGTTTGCCGCGATTGCAAATGCATATCGTGCGGCGCGGTGTCTCCGCTTAACCGCCGGCGCGTCGCCCAAAACAAATCTTCCAGGAGCTTGGCTTTCCAGGCATTCCACACATGGGGGCTGGTGCCCCGGATATCTGCCACGGTGAGCAGATATAAGGCAATAAGCCGGCGCTCGCTGCCGGCACGTGAGGCAAACGTGGATATCACTTTGGGGTCGGACAAGTCATTTTTCTGCGCCGTAGATGACATGACCAGGTGATTTTCCACCAGCCATGCTACCAGATCGGTGTCTTCGGTACTTAGTCCGTGCTGCTTGCAGAAGCGCTTGGCGTCAACACTGCCCAGATGCGAATGGTCGCCGCCGCGGCCTTTGGCGATGTCGTGAAACAAACCGGCGAGAATCAACACTTCCTGCCCTTGAAACTCGCTCATCAGGCGGCTGCACAAAGGGTACTCATGAGCGAATTCCGACATGGTAAAGCGCCGCAGGTTGCGCACCACCCGCAAAATGTGTTCATCGACGGTGTAAACATGGAACAAGTCATGCTGCATCTGGCCGACGACTCGCCCGAATGCCGGGAGGTAACGCCCAAGAATACCGTACCGGTTCATTCTGCGGAGTTCACGAGTAATACCGGTGGGCTGGCGCAATATTTTCATGAAAACCACCCGGTTTCTCGGGTCGCGCCGAAAGGCTTGATTGACTTTTCCCCTGGCGCGCCACAGCGCGCGCAGGGTCGGGGCGTTCATATCCTTAAGTTCCGGATATTGCTGCAGCAGCAAGAAACTTTCTAATATCGCTGAAGGCTCTCGTACGAATAAACCCTCGGAACGAGCTTCCAGCAGCTCGCCGCACTGCTGGAAACGCTCATTGAGTTGCACGGCAGGGACCGAAACAGTGGGAGTGATTCTGGAGCGCAGGTTTTGCAGTAATATAGTATTGAGCTGGGCGACCGATTTGGCGGTGCGGTAGTAATGCTGCATCAAAATTTCGCTGGCACGGTAATTGGTGGTATCGCTCAAACCCAATTGCTGGGCCAGTGCGCCCTGGTAATCGAACAATAGACGGTCTTCCCGGCGGCCGGCAAGGTAGTGCAGGCGGATTCTCAGATCTTGCAGGAACAATTCGTGGTCTTTGATTTGTCGCGCTTCGTGCAGGGTAATCAAGGCATGCTTGGCCAAGGCTTGCCAGGACGTGCCCAAACCGCAGGCCTGGCTGATCCATAAAATATTCTGCAGATCTCGCAAGCCTCCGGGGCTTTCCTTTAGGTTAGGTTCCAAGTTATTTGCGGTATCGTAAAAACGCGCGTGGCGCTGATCCTGTTCCAGTTGTTTGGCGTGGAAAAAAACTGTGCTGTCCATTACTGTGAGCATTGCATCCGAGAACTTCTTAAATAGCCCAGGACTGCCGTAGAGCAAACGCGCTTCCATCAATGTGGTTTGAACAGTAACATCTTTCCGCGCTTGTTCCTGACATTCTGGTATCGTGCGCACGCTGTGGCCCACTTCCAAGCCAATGTCCCACAGCAGGCTGATGAACCTCTCCAATTGTCCCCGCAAGATTAGGTCCGCGTCGTTCCTGAGCAGAACCAGCAGGTCGATATCCGAATAAGGGAAAAGCTGCTTGCGCCCGTAACCACCTACCGCGAGTAACGAAAGTGTTCTGGGTAAATCCAAAACCCGGCAAATGTTTTGCAATATTCCATCTATCAATCGGCGGTGAGCATTAGTCAGGCGCGGAGGAAAAGGGTGACTTTGGTACTCGCCTTGCAGTGCCGATCTCCGCTCAACGAGGAGTTGCTTCCACTGGCTCAGCGTGATTCCGGTCTCTGCCGCTGCGGAAAGAGAGCTTGATGTGAGCATAAGCCATTAATGCGCCGGCTTTGCGGGCGCACCCTCCGATAGCGTCAGCACCTCGTAGCCTGTTTCAGTTACCAATACCGTGTGCTCCCACTGCGCTGACAAGCTATGATCCTTGGTAACGATGGTCCATCCGTCCTTAAGCTGGCGAATGTCGGGCCTTCCGGCATTGATCATCGGCTCAATCGTGAAAGTCATGCCTGGCGTAAGCGGCAAACCCGTTCCCGGCCTGCCATAATGCAGGATCTGCGGTTCCTCGTGAAAGTTCTGGCCTATCCCGTGCCCACAGAATTCGCGTACCACGCTGTAGCCGTTACTTTCTGCGTGGAATTGGATGACATAGCCAACATCTCCTAAATGGGCTCCGGGTTTAACTGCTTCTATTCCAAGCCACATGCACTGATAAGTGACTTCGCACAGTCTTTTCGCCTGAATCGAGGGCTCACCCACGCAGAACATGCGACTGGTATCGCCATGGTAGCCGTCTTTGATTACCGTAATGTCGATATTGAGGATGTCTCCGGGCTTCAGTCTTTTGTCGCCAGGGACGCCATGACACACCACGTGATTCACTGAGGTGCAGATGGAGCGTGGATAAGGCGCGTAACCAGGCGGCGCGTAATTCAGCGGAGCCGGCACGGTTTGCTGAATGTTGACCATATAATCGTGGCACAGATGGTCCAGTTCAGCGGTCGTAATTCCCGGCTTTACAAATGGAGTGATGTAATCCAGCACTTCGCCAGCGAGTCTTCCAGCAACACGCATTTTTTCGATTTCGTCCCGGGATTTGATACTGATTGCCATATCCGCTGTTTGCCAAAAGTTTTAAGAATAGTGCAACGTACCAGAGAAGGCAATTTAAGTGGCGCACCGGAAATTGACCGGGCTCCAACCCACCGCTGCCGCATCGTTATTGAGCCTTAGGGCTAAGAAATGTTATAATTTTTAATTAATTTAGCTTTGTATCGGAAGTATTATCAGCAAAGCTAAAAATTCCCACACCCGCAAGGTACAGGGTGCTCGTTCGCGAGTGATGATGATTGGGCGGGTGGAGGCCCGGAGCCCCAGACGAGGACGAACTCACAGGCTCCCTAACCCTTACAGGAGAACTTTGTCATGTCGGTCACTATGCGGCAGATGCTGGAAGCCGGTGTTCATTTTGGGCATCAAACTCGATACTGGAATCCCAAAATGGCGCCTTATATCTTCGGCCATCGCAACAAAATTCATATCATCAACCTAGAAAAATCCTTAGTGCTTTACCAGGAAGCACTCAAGTTTTTGCGTGATCTCGCAGCCAACAAGGGAACGATATTGTTCGTCGGCGCCAAACGCCAAGCGCGGGAAATTATCAAGGAAGAAGCGTTGCGCTGCGGCGCTCCTTATGTAGATTACAGGTGGCTGGGCGGCATGCTGACCAATTTCAAGACCGTGAAGCAGTCCATCAAGCGCCTCAAAGAAATGCAAAACATGGCGCAGGACGGTACTCTTGACAAGATGCCCAAGAAAGAAGCTCTTGGCTACCAGCGTGAAATGGCGAAACTCGAGCGCAGCCTCGGCGGTATCAAGGACATGAATGGCCTTCCGGATGCATTGTTCGTGATCGACATCGGCTACCAGAAAGGCGCGGTGGCGGAAGCTAACAAGCTTGGCATCCCCGTGGTTGGTGTTGTAGATACCAACCACAACCCGGAAAACATTGCTTACGTAATACCCGGAAATGATGATTCAAGTCGTGCGATACGCCTTTATGCCCGTGGGGCGGCCGATGCCATTTTGGAGGGACGCAGCCAGATTATCCGTGAGATTGTCAGCGACGAATTCGTGGAACTCGAGCCCGCAGAAGAACGATCCATTGAGTAAACAAAAAAGGGGCGTAGGCCCCTTTTTTAAAATGTACATCCGGAGCAAAGCATGGCACAAGTCACCGCAAGCATGGTGAAAGAGTTACGCGAAATGACAGGGCTCGGCATGATGGAGTGCAAAAAAGCGCTCGCCGAAGCGAACGGCGACATTAAAGCGGCGGAAAACCTGCTGCGCATTAAGAGCGGCGCGAAAGCAAGCAAGGTGGCCGGGCGCATTGCGGCGGAAGGCGCGGTTGGTGCCTACGTGAGCCCAGGAGGAAAAACAGCAGCACTGGTGGAAGTGAACTGCGAGACCGATTTTGTGGCGAAAGATACCCATTTCAAGGATTTTGTCTCAACGGTAGCGCAATGCATTGCAGAAACGAACCCGGCGACTAATGAGGTACTTGCTGAAACCAAGCTTAGTTCGGGAGAAACGGTCGAGGGCGCACGCAAGGCGCTGGTGATGAAGCTCGGTGAAAACATCAATGTCCGCCGCTATGCTCGGGTGCAGACTGCGGGCCATGTGTCGTTCTACGTGCATGGTAATAAGATCGGTGTGCTCGTGGATTACCAGGGCGGCGACGAGGTTCTGGGCAAGAACTTAGCGATGCATATTGCGGCGAATAAGCCGCTTTGCGTATCCAAACAGCAGGTGCCTGCCGAGATCATCGCCAAAGAACGCGAAATCTACTTGGCACAGGCAGCGGAGTCCGGGAAACCCGCAAACATCATTGAAAAAATGGTGGACGGGAAAATTGCCAAGTACCTCGCCGAAGTCACCTTGCTCGGCCAGCCTTTTGTGAGAGACCCAGAGCAAACCGTGGAGAAGCTGCTCGCAGCAAGGGGCGCCCGCGTAAACGCATTTTATCTTTTCGTGGTAGGCGAGGGTATTAAGAAGAAAAGCGGCGATTTTGCAGCCGAAGTCATGGCGCAAGTTGGGCGTGCATGACCTCGACTGCCCCGGCATACCGGCGCATCCTGCTGAAACTCAGCGGAGAAGCGTTAATGGGGGACGATAGGTACGGCATCAATCGCGCCACGCTAGAGCGCATCGTCTCGGAAATTGACGAAGTAGTAAAACTCCGGGTGCAGGTGGCGGTGGTGATTGGCGGAGGAAATATCTTTCGCGGTGTCGCTCCCGGCGCATCCGGCATGGACCGTGCGACCGCGGATTACATGGGCATGCTAGCCACCGTCATTAACGCGCTTGCATTGCAGGACGTGATGCGCCAAGCAGGACTCAACAGTCGAGTCCAATCAGCACTCAACATTGAACAGGTGGTCGAGCCTTATATCCGAGGTAAGGCCATACGCTACCTTGAGGAGGGAAAAGTAGTGATATTCGCCGCAGGAACGGGTAATCCGTTTTTTACCACTGATACCGCGGCGGCACTGAGAGGCATGGAAATGAATGTGGACATTGTGCTGAAAGCGACCAAGGTGGACGGTGTATACACGGAAGATCCGAAGACCCACTCGGATGCGATGCGCTATCAGAAACTTTCTTTTGACGAAGCTATTGTTAAAAACCTGAAAGTGATGGACGCAACCGCGTTGACGCTTTGCCGCGATCAGAAACTCCCGGTCAACGTGTTCAGCATTTTAAAACCCTGTGCACTAAAACGCGTCGTGTTGGGTGAAGACGAGGGAACACTAGTACACTCCTGATCCTCAGGCTGGGCTATAATCCCGGTAACGATAAGGAAGTAGCATGACTGCGGATGTGAAGAAATCAGCAGAGCAGAAAATGCAGAAGACGCTGGAGACGCTTAGAGCCGATCTCGGCAAGGTTCGGACTGGGCGAGCGCATGCTGGCATCCTCGATCACGTGATGGTGGATTATTATGGGACGCAGATGCCGGTCAATCAGGTGGCGAATGTGACGCTGCTCGATGCGCGCACTGTCAGTGTTCACCCTTGGGAAAAAAAAATGGTGAACGTCATCGAAAAAGCGATTCGTGAATCCGATTTGGGTCTGAATCCGGCAACAGCCGGCGACGTGATACGGGTGCCTATGCCACCGCTCACAGAGGAGCGCCGCAGGGATTTGATAAAAGTCGTAAGGCATGAAGCGGAGAATGCGCGGGTGGCGGTACGCAATATCCGGCGCGATGCCAACAATGCAATGAAGGACCTCCTCAAGCAAAAAACTATTTCCGAAGACCAGGAGCGACGCTCACAAGTCGAAATACAGAAGCTCACCGACAGTTTTATTTCCGAGATAGATAAGGCCCTGCAAAGCAAAGAAGCCGAGCTGATCGCGGTGTAAGCCAGTGACCCTATTCCCCAATTCAACCAAGCAAATCCCGCAGGCAGGCAAAATTCCGCGCCACATCGCCATAATCATGGACGGAAACGGCAGGTGGGCCAAGCGCCGTTTTTTGCCCCGTGTGGCTGGCCACCGGCGGGGGGTCGAAGCGGTGAGAGAAGTTATCAAGGCCTGCGCTAAACAAGGCGTCGAGTTTCTCACGTTGTTTGCCTTCAGTAGCGAAAACTGGCGCCGCCCAAAGGAAGAAATCTCAGTGTTAATGCAATTATTTATACTCGCCTTGGAGCAGGAGGTCGCCAAGCTGCATGAAAACAATATTCGTTTCAAAGTGGCGGGTGACATAAATCGTTTTGAGCCTAGACTAACCAAACTAATCCGTGAAGCGGAGGCTTTGACTGCCGACAACACCATGCTGACACTTACTGTTGCCGCGAACTACGGCGGACGCTGGGACATCATGCAGGCAGTGCAGCGCATGCTCGTGGATCACCCGAAGCTTGCCAAGGGATTCGACGAAGACGACCTTGCGCCATACTTGGCGATGCATTACGCGCCAGAGCCTGATCTTTTCATCCGTACCGGCGGAGAGCAGCGCATCAGCAATTTTCTGCTGTGGCAGATGGCTTATACCGAGATGTATTTTACCGAGACCTTGTGGCCTGATTTCGATTCCAAATCGTTGGATCTTGCCATATTGTCCTACCAGCAACGCGAGAGACGCTTTGGCCGCACTAGCGAGCAGCTTGAACAAGCACTGTCACCCGCAGCAAAAGCTGATGCGGTGGCCTTGCCTAAACCGCTGCGGCGCGCCAAGCAGAATGCTTAAGACTCGCGTTATCACCGTACTTCTTCTGCTGCCCCCGTTTCTTGCCGCATTGTTTTATTTGCCGGTCTCCGGCTGGGTGCTGCTGACTTTTTTGATTACCGTGCTTGCTGCACGGGAATGGGCGCGGCTGGCGCAGATGCAAAAGTCCGCTGAGTTGCTGTTTATCCTTGCGGTGATCGCCAGTTGCTCGATTTTCATCTTGGTGCTGAAGCTTATGCACAATGTTGGGGTCGGTAATCTGAGTCTTGGTATTTATGCTGGGGCACTGGCATTTTGGCTGTTAGCCGTACCACTTTGGCTAGTTTACAATTGGCATCCAACCAGGACCTGGCTTGCATTGATCGGTTTATTGGTATTGGTAACCGCTTGGCTTGCGCTAGTGCAATTGCGCGAAATTGCTCCATCATTGATCTTGTGGTTGCTATCGGTAGTCTGGGTTGCCGATACCGCGGCATATTTCTGTGGCAAAAAATACGGCAAACGCAAACTTGCTCCAAATATTAGCCCCGGCAAAACCCTGGAAGGCGTATATGGCGCTTTTGTTGCAGTGAGTGTGTACGCTATTGCCATTGTCGCGGTGAGCGGCAATCATAACCTTAGCGCATTCGGCAGGGTAGTGCCGGCTTATCTGCTCCTGATTTCGCACTGGTTTATAACCGGTTTGAGTATCATAGGGGATCTGTTTGAATCGTTGCTTAAACGGCACGCCGGGGTCAAAGACAGCGGGTCGATTTTGCCAGGCCATGGCGGGATACTAGACCGGATAGATGGCGTGATTTCGACCTTGCCCGTGTTGGCGTTTTTTATATTTTACCGCGCTTGAAAACGCAACATGCAAAACATAACCATACTTGGCTCCACTGGCAGCATCGGCCTCAATACGCTTGATGTGATCGCACGCCATCCGGATCGTTTCAAGGTCGTGGCGCTTACTGCTGGAAACAAAGTCGAGCTTCTGTTCGAACAGTGCCGGCGCTTTGCTCCCGTTTATGCGGTGCTGCGCGATGAGAATGGGGCCGAGCAGCTGCAAACCTTGGTGAACAAAGCGGGCCTTGCCACCCAGGTGCTACAGGGCGTGGCGGCACTCGAAAAAGTTGCAACTTTACCTGACGTAAATGGGGTGATGGCGGCGATCGTGGGCGCCGCTGGCTTGCGCCCGACTCTGGCTGCGGCCAAAGCTGGCAAACGCGTAATGCTGGCCAACAAGGAAGCGCTAGTGATGTCGGGAAGCCTTTTCATGGAAGCGGTGCGGCATAATCATGCTACTCTGCTACCGGTCGACAGTGAGCACAATGCTATTTTCCAATCATTGCCTCGCAATTTCAGTGGCGATCTTGTGGCAGTTGGAGTTAAGCGTATTCTGCTGACTGCTTCAGGCGGCCCCTTCTGCTCCACTCCGCTCAGTGAGCTCGAGCATATTACGCCGGATCAAGCCTGCGCACACCCCAATTGGGTTATGGGGCGCAAAATTTCCGTGGATTCGGCAACTATGATGAACAAAGGCTTGGAGGTCATCGAGGCCCACTGGCTGTTTAATGCATTAGAGAATCAAATTCAAGTGGTGATACACCAACAAAGTGTAATTCACTCTCTGGTCGAGTACGTGGACGGTTCTGTAATCGCGCAACTTGGCAACCCGGATATGCGTACCCCGATTGCCTACGCCTTGGCTTATCCCGAGCGTATTGAAGCTGGAGTGCAATCATTGGATTTGTTTAAGATCGGCACTCTCAATTTCGAAGCGCCGGACTTAAACCGCTTTCCATGCCTACGACTTGCTTATCAGGCTTTGCAGCGTGGAGAGGCGGCTCCCACCATTCTAAACGCGGCAAACGAAGTCGCAGTAGCCAATTTTCTCGCTGAACGCATGCCTTACAAACATATACCGTTACTTATCGAGGCGGTGCTGGACAAGATGACTGTGAAATCCATCGGCTGTCTTGACGACGTCCTGGAAGCAGACCGTATGGCACGCACTTTTGCCGACGAGTGGCTCGCCGCATCGCGGCCCGGGTTTGCCGCTAGGGCTGCGCGATAAGCCTGTTTATGGTTTCCTATTAAGCTTTAATCTCGGATTCGTTATGAAATTGCTGTTTACTCTGGCCGCATTTGCGCTCGCCCTCGGTTTGCTCATTGTGTTTCATGAATTGGGGCATTACTGGTTGGCGCGACTTTGCGGGGTGAAAGTTTTGCGCTTTTCGATAGGGTTCGGCAGACCGTTATGGAAGCGGCGTTTTGTGAAGGACGGCACGGAATGGGTGCTGGCGGCATTTCCGTTCGGTGGCTACGTCAAAATGGTTGACGAAAATGAAGGCGAAGTCGCGCCAAAAGATCTGCCCCGTGCGTTTAATAGGCAGCCGGTCTACAGGCGCTTCGGCATCGTGCTGGCCGGCCCGGTGGCAAATTTTCTGCTGGCGATACTGCTGTATTGGGCCTTGTTCATCCATGGTGTGCCGGGGCTAAAGCCGATCATTGGCCCGGTTCCTGCGGCGACCCCGGCAGCGTTTGCCGGGTTCAAAGAAGAAGAAGCCATTCTCAAGATCAATGGGGAAAACATGGCCACTTGGCAGGACGTTCGCTGGCTACTTTTGCAACAGGCTTTGCAGAGATCCGTGGTGACCGTAGAGGTCAGTAACCCGCGCGGTGAAATTACCTGGCACAAACTGGATCTAAGCAGCTTGACCGTCTCGGACCTCGATACTGATTTCATGAAAATACTTGGCTTGAGCCGATACCAGCCCCAGGTTGAACCTATTATTGGGCAGCTGATCTCGGGTGGACCGGGTGAACGCAGCGGCCTCATGCCCGATGATGAAATTCTTGCCATCAACGGCAAAAAAGTTGCAATTTGGGATGATGTAGTGCGAATAGTACGAAGTCACCCCTCACGAGTTGTTGAGTTTGAGATCAAACGCGGTAAACAGCGACTTACCATTACGCTCACACCCGAAACGGTACAGGATAACGGCGAGCAAATTGGCAGAATTGGCGCGGCGCCGAAAATCGACCGCGCCGCTTTGCAAATGCTTCTTGCCGAGGAAAAGTATCCGTTCGGACTGGCCTTTTCGAAAGCGCTGAAAAAGACCTGGGAAACCTCCGCGTTCAGCCTGAAAATGCTTGGCAAAATGCTGGTCGGAGAAATTTCCTGGAAAAACGTAAGCGGACCCATCACTATCGCTGATTACGCAGGGCAGTCAGCGCAGATCGGTTGGGAGGCCTATCTGAATTTCATTGCGTTGATCAGCATCAGCCTCGGGGTACTCAATTTGCTGCCGGTTCCGCTGCTGGATGGCGGGCACTTGATGTATTACCTTGTGGAAATTATCAAGGGAAAGCCGATCTCAGAAAAAGCCCAACAAATTGGCCAGCACATCGGCATTGCATTATTGTTTATATTGATGGCCTTCGCTATCTACAATGATATCAATCGGCTGATTGCCGGTTAATACAACATAATGAAAAAAAATTGTCTGGTAATCCTGTTGCTGTGCCTTTGCACCGCAACCGCGCAGGCTATAGAACCTTTCGTGATCAAAGATATCAGGGTGGAAGGAATACAGCGCACCGAGGCCGGCACCGTCTTCAGCTACCTGCCTGTGAAGGTGGGCGACATTATGAACGATGAAAAAGCGGCGGCGGCGATCAAGGCGCTGTTCGCTACCGGATTTTTCAAGGATGTAAGGCTGGAAGTGGAAAACGACGTGCTGATCGTTATTGTGGACGAACGGCCGGCAATTGCGCAGATAAATATTGTAGGCGCAAAAGATATTAGCAGTGATGACCTGAAAAAAAGTTTGAGGCAGGTCGGTCTTGCCGAATCGAGGATTTTTGATAAGGCGCTACTAGACAAGGCTGAGCAAGAACTGAAGCGCCAGTACATCTCCCGTGGCAGATATGCTGCGACGGTCACCACCACAGTTACCCCCCTCGAGCGCAATCGCGTGGCAATTACTTTCAATATATCCGAAGGGGAAGTCGCCAAAATCAGGCAAATCAATATCGTCGGGAATCATGCATTTCCGGAAAAAGAACTGGTGGATTTATTCACGCTGACGACACCGGGATTGCTTACTATTTTTACCAAGAACGACCAGTACTCCAAGCAGAAACTCGCCGGCGACCTTGAAACCTTGCGCTCGTTTTATCTCAACCGCGGATACATCGAATTCAACATTGATTCCACGCAGGTTTCAATTACTCCCAACAAAACGGATATTTACATCACCGTCACCATAACCGAAGGTCCAAAATTTACGGTATCCGATATCAAACTCGCGGGGGAACTGCTGTTGCCGGAAGCAGAGCTACGTGAACTAATCCAAATTAAGCCGGGCGATGTTTTCTCGCGAGAAAAGCTTACTGAATCCAGCAAGTTGATTGCGGACAAACTGGGCAATGAAGGATATGCGTTTGCCAATGTAAATGCCGTGCCCGACCTCAATAAAGCAAAACGACAGGTCGCTTTTACTTTCTTTATCGATCCAGGGCGCAGGGTGTACGTGCGCCGCATCAATATAATAGGCAACACGCGCACCCGTGATGAAGTGATACGGCGTGAAATAAGGCAACTCGAGGGGGGCTGGTATAACGCAGGTCTCATCAACCGTTCCAAACAGCGTATAGACAAACTGGGTTATTTTTCCGACGTGAATGTTGAGACTCCGGCGGTGCCCGGCACCACCGATCAGGTGGATGTGAATTTCAGCGTCACTGAAAAAGCAACCGGCAACATTTTGCTCGGCGTAGGCTATTCCGACGCGGAAGGCATCATCCTTACCGCATCGGTGTCGCAAAACAATATCTTCGGTTCCGGTAACTTTGTTTCAGCACAGGTCAACAGCGGCAGCGTAAACAAGGTGTATTCTCTGTCTTTCACCAACCCATATTTCACCATAGATGGGGTAAGCGCCGGTTTTGATATTTACAAGCGCAACGTTGACACGTCGTCGCTAACTACCGCCCCATACGAGACTTCAACACTTGGCGGGGCGGTTCGCTTTGGCATCCCGGTCACCGATTTTGACACCATCAATTACGGTCTTGGTTGGGAAGAAACCAGCACGACGGTTTTCCCAACCAGTCCGCCGGATTATATTAATTTTGTCCGGGAATTTGGCAGCGTCACGACGACCTTGCTGGGGTCTATTGGTTTTGCGCATGACGGCCGCGACAGCGTGATCTACACGACCAGCGGCGGGTTGCTCAGGCTCGGGGCGGAAATAGGCTTGCCAGGCGCGGCGCTGCAATATTACAAACTTTCATATCAGCAGCAGCATTATTTTCCAATCACCAAATTTTTTACCCTGTTGCTCGACGGAGAACTGGGCATGGGGGACGGTTACAGCGGCCAGTCGTTGCCTTTCTACAAGAACTTTTTTGCTGGTGGCAGCACCTCAGTGCGCGGATTTGATACCAATTCTATCGGCCCAAAGGACATTCAGGGCAACGCGGTGGGGGGCACGCGCCGCATAGTAGGCAGTGCTGAAGTTCTGTTCCCTATGCCCGGTTTTACTGAAGTGAAGGCATTGAGACTCGGTACTTTTGTGGACACGGGCACGGTGGCCGATACGTGGCATTTCAGCACCTTGCGCGTTTCAACAGGGTTGAGTGTTTCATGGAGCTCGCCTTTTGGACCGCTCAAATTCAGCATTGCAGAGCCACTGCGGACCTTTAACGGTGATAAAATACAGCATTTCCAGTTCACATTTGGAACTTCGTTCTAAGCCTGAAAGTAAGGAGATTTAAGTTGAAAATTTTAAATTTTGCCGTGGCCGCCGCATTGGCTTTTGGCGCCATCAACGTCGAAGCTGCCGACCAGCTTAAGATCGGCGTAGTGAATCTCGAGCGCGTGTTGCGAGAAGCCGTCCCGGCAATTAACGCCCAAAAGAAACTCGAAAAAGAATTTGCCACGAGGGAACAGGAGCTGCAGAAGGTCAGTAAGCAGATCAAAGACCTTCAGGCTGCTCTCGATAAGGAAAATCCAACCATGAGCGAACCGGAGCGACGCGCCAAGGAGCAAGATCTCGCCAGGATGAATCTTGATTTTCAGCGTATGCAGCGGGAATACCGGGAGGACGCCAACCTGCGCAGAAATGAAGAGCTGGCTTCGGTGATTGAGCGCGCGAACAAAGTAGTTCAGGAAATCGCCACGACCGAAAAATTCGACTTAATCTTGCAGGACGCGGTATACATCAGCCCCCGAATCGATATAACCGACAAGGTAATTAAGGCGCTGGCCGAGCCGCCCTCCAAATGAGCAGCAACTTTGTTTGATGGCTTCCAGGGAAAAGGGTCACAGCTTAGGCAGCATCGTCGAGCGCTTCGGTGGCGAAGTCATCGGCGACAAGAACCTCTCCGTCACGCAAGTTGCTCCGCTGGACCTTGCACAACCCTGGCATTTGTCTTTCCTTTCGCAACCCAAATACCGTAGCCAGCTGGAAACGACTAGGGCTGGAGCAGTGATTCTCGGACGGGAATTACGCGATTTGACCTCGCTGCCGCGCATCGTCTGCGACGACCCTTATGTTTATTTCGCAAAAGTTTCTGCTTTTTTCAACCCGGCAAAAATACCGCCGCCTGGGGCGCATCCCAGCGCAGTGGTATCAACCAGCGCGCGAATTCCCGCTTCAGCAACAGTCGGTGCCCATGCGTGCATCGGAGAAAATGCGGTTCTCGGGGAGGGCACGGTAATAGGTTCCGGTTGTTTCGTAGGTGACGGCGTGAAGATAGGAGACGCATGTTATTTGCACCCTCGTGTAGTGATTTACCATCAGTGCACAATCGGAGACCGAGTGATTCTCCAATCCGGTGTGGTGATCGGAGCCGATGGTTTCGGAATTGCCATGGACCAGGGGCGTTGGATTAAGATTCCGCAAATCGGTAGGGTGATTATCGGCAGCGACGTGGAGATCGGAGCCAACACTACCGTGGACCGGGGCGCAATGGGAGATACGGTAATTGAAGACGGGGTCAAGCTGGATAATCTGATACAAGTAGGCCATAACGTGCGCATCGGGGCGCATACCGCTATCGCAGGCTGCGTTGGCATTGCCGGCAGTACAAAAATCGGACGCTACTGTAAAATTGGCGGCGCAGCGATGATAAGCGGGCATTTGCAAATCGCCGATAACGTGACCATTTCAGGAGCTACCGGGGTTGGCAAAACGATAACCAAAGCCGGCATATATACTTCGGCCTATCCGGCCGAGCCACACCATGAATGGCTGAAGAACGCTGTGCACCTGCGCCACTTGCACGAATTGGCAAGAAAAATCCAAAATCTCGAGCAACAGAGCAAAAAATCGAAGAGGAAAATAAAGTGAGCGGTATGGACGTCAGCGAAATCATGCAGTACTTGCCACATCGCTATCCATTCCTGCTGGTGGACCGTGTCATTTCCATTGAGCCGGGTAAGAGCATAGTTGCCATCAAAAATGTCACTATCAACGAGCCGTTTTTTGTGGGCCATTTTCCCCAGCAGCCAATTATGCCTGGCGTGATGATTCTCGAGGCTTTGGCACAGGCTTCTGCCATCCTTTCATTCAAAACGGACAATTTTAAAGTCAACGACGAATCGGTCTATTATTTTGTCGGAATTGACAACGCGCGCTTCAAGAAGCCGGTTGTGGTAGGAGATCAATTACTTCTTCACGCTACTCTTACACGGCATATCAAGGGTTTTTGGAAATTTACCGCTCAGGCTAAGGTCGGCGACGAGGTGGTCGCCGAAGCAGAGTTGATATGTGCTGTGCGGGCGAAATGATTCACTCGACTGCAATTATTCATCCTGGGGCCAAGCTTGCGCCGGATGTCGAAGTGGGTGCCTATACAATTATTGGAGATAATGTGGAAATCGGCGCGGGCACGCGGATTGGTCCACATGCTGTGATTCTGGGGCCAACCCGCATCGGCTTAAATAACCGGATATACCAGTTTGTCTCCCTCGGGGATGTTCCACAGGACAAGAAATATGGCGGGGAAGCGACTTGGCTCGAAATCGGCAACGGCAATACCATCCGCGAGTTCTGCACCTTTAACCGTGGCACAGTGCAGGATGTCGGTGTCACCCGGGTCGGCGACGACAACTGGATTATGGCTTACGTGCACTTGGCGCACGACTGCCAGATTGGCAGCCATACCATTTTCGCCAACAACGTGCATCTTGCCGGTCACATTCATGTGGGTGACTACGCCGTGCTCGGCGGATTTGTAGGCGTTCACCAGTTCTGTCACATAGGAGCGCACAGCATGTTGGGAGCCGGCAGCATCGTAAGGCAAGACGTTCCGCCATATGTCACAGCTTCAGGAAATACCGCCAAACCCCATGGGATCAACTCCGAGGGGTTGAAACGGCGCGGGTTCGCATCAGAGTCTATCGCCGCCATCAAGCGCGCTTATAAGACTTTATATAAATCCGGGCTGGCTCTGGACGAAGCTAAACAAGCGATAGCAGCAGAACTACCACAATGCCCGGAGCTTGGCCTATTTGTCGAATTTCTTGATCAAAGCCAGCGCGGCCTCATCCGCTGAAATTTCATGAATCCAGCGCAATCTCCGCGCCCCAGCATCGGCATGGTAGCTACGGAAGCATCGGGAGACCAACTCGGCGCTCACTTGATTTGCGCGTTGAAAGCACATCTTCCACAAGCGCAATTTGTTGGCATAGGCGGGCCCAAAATGTTGGCAGCGGGAATAGATTCGCTGTTTTCCATGGATAAACTCGCTAGGCATGGTTACGTGGAAATTTTGCGTCATTTGCCGCAAATCATTTGGATCCGACGAAAGCTTCGGAATTACTTTTTGCGGCACCGACCGCAGATCTTGATTGGGATAGACTCGCCGGATTTCAACCTTGGCCTGGAGGAAAAACTAAAGAAACGCGGCGTACCCACGGTTCATTTCGTAAGCCCTTCAATCTGGGCTTGGCGCGCTGAACGAATTCATAAAATCAAGCGAGCGGTGTCGCATATGCTGACATTATTTCCTTTTGAGGCTCCGATTTATGAAAAAGCCGGAATACCGGTGACCTATGTCGGCCATCCGCTTGCCGAATTGCTTCCTGATGCGCCTGACCGCGAAGCTGCGCGCGAGCAAATGCGCCTGACGCCTAACGCGAAAATCTTTGCGCTATTGCCGGGAAGCAGACAAAATGAATTGCAATATATGGCAGATACGTTTATTGAAACTGCAAAGCGCATTTTGCAAGAGCAGGCCGACGCGCATTTTCTCGTACCACTGCACAGCCGCGAAACACGCGACCAGTTTGAAGTCGCCTTATACCGAAACAATGCGCAGGATTTACCTCTGACTATATTATTTGGGCACACGCATAACGCCCTGACAGTTGCTGACGCCGCACTAATTGCTTCCGGAACAGCTACTCTGGAAGCGCTGCTGCTCAAGTGTCCGATGGTTATCACTTACAAGGCCAATGAGCTTAGTTTTCGCATGGTCAAGAGCAAGTATCACTTGCCGTATGTAGGCCTGCCTAACATCTTGGCTGGCGAATTCATCGTTCCGGAAATCCTGCAACGCGACGCAACCCCAGAAAATCTGGCGCAAGCTCTACTGAACTTGGCCGCAGACCAGACCGTGGTCGAGCGCTTGCGTCGGAAATTCAGCGCGATTCATGCGAAGTTGAGACAAAACACCGCACAGCGTGCAGCGCAGGCCATATTGCCGTATCTTGAAAGCCAGGGAGTGACATGTGATCCAGCGGCCGATTTGCGGGGTGGATGAGGCGGGGAGGGGGCCGCTTGCCGGCCCGGTATACGCTGCTTGTGTCATGTTGAACCCGCGCCGCAAAATATACGGCCTAGCGGATTCCAAGCAGTTGAGCGCGGTGAGGCGCGAACAGCTCGCCTCAGAAATCAAGTCCTGCGCGCTGGCCTGGGCGATTGCCTCGGCGAGCGTCGAGGAAATCGACCGTATAAATATCCTGCAGGCCAGCCTGCTTGCAATGAAGCGCGCAGTAGAAAATCTTTCGATGGAACCGGTAGAAGTATTAATTGACGGTTTGCATTGTCCGCGGCTCGAATACCCCACACGCGCTATCGTCAAAGGGGATCAAAAAATTCCTGAGATAATGGCTGCCTCGATACTGGCCAAAACGGCGCGCGACGCGGAAATGCTTGCACTGCACTGGCAATTTCCGCAATATGGTTTTGACCGGCACAAGGGTTACCCGACCTTGCAGCATCTCGCCGCATTGCAAATCTACGGTGTGAGTGAAATACACCGACGCAGCTTTGCGCCGGTGAGGGTCTTGGTCAAGGCATACGGATAAAATATGGCTTTCGCCAGGCTTCTGCATGTATTTGGAATCGTAGTATGGGTAGGCGGAATGTTTTTCGCCTACTTGGCACTGCGCCCCGCAGCTATGCAGGAGCTTGAGCCGGCACCAAGGCTCAAGCTGTGGCAGGGCGTGTTGAAGAGGTTCTTTTTCTGGGTGTGGTTTGCTGTTGCGCTGTTACTCGGCAGCGGCTTATACATGATGCGGCATTTGGGCAGCATGAGCGTGCCAATTTACGCCTATTTGATGATGGTCACAGGACTACTCATGGTTTTAATTTTCATGCATGTGTTCTTCGCTCCGTTTCGACGCCTGCGGCTCTCAGTTGCTGCTCAAGACTGGAGCACTGCCGGTACTGCATTGAACCAAATTCGCATTTTAGTGGCTGCCAATTTGATTTTGGGCCTAATTAATATCGCGGTAGCCACCCTTGGCCCAACCATTGCCGCTTGATTTCCGCAAGCAACACTTCAAGACTCTCGGACTCGCATTTTTCCTGAACTAGTGGCAAGCGCTTCTGGCATTGATTTTTGAGAGCCTTGCAAAAATCAGGATCGGTCTCCAGCCGCTGGAGCAACGCGGCAAGTTGGCGTTCGTCTTCGACCGCGTAATAACCTTTATAACTTTCACCCAGCATTCCAATGTTGCCCGGAATTCGCGAGGCGATCACCGGCACATCTGCTGCAAGCGCTTCGGAAATGACGTTAGCACCACCCTCCATGCGCGAACTTATGACCATCGCGCGGCTGCGGGCGAGCCTCTTGAGCACCTTCCAATGCGGGATTTCACCTATCCAGCGGTAACGCGGCTCGCGCGCCATCCACTTCCGAGCCTCGTTATCCATTTCAGCGTTCATTGCGCCACCGATGTGGCAAATTCGAATGCGCGAGTTTGGAGGCAGATAGGCTAAAGCCATCGCGCAGCGAAAAGGGTCTTTTTCCTCCCGCAAATGGCCAATTACAGAGATTTCAAAATGGTTTTTAATCGGTGCCGCGGGTTTAGTGGGTTTCGCAGATTGATAAACGACCCGCGCTTTATCCCGCATATCCGCTGAAAGTTCGTTCAGGCCCATTTCTTGCAGCACGATTATCCGTGATGCTAATTTCAGCGACTCTTGTGCCGATGCGTCGGTTTTTATGTCGCGGTACAAATCAGTGCCGGTCAGGCAGACAATCAAAGGCGCCCGAGGCAGGAGGGTGGCAAAGCGTTTAATTGAGGCGTGGCTCTTGCGTGCGTGCAAAGCGATCATCATGTCGGCCGGGTCGCCATCCCATTCCGTTTGAATCTTGACGTTATGACCGGAATGTTTCAGGAAACGGCCCCATCTTTGCGCGGTATTAAGATTGCCGCCGAGAGCCGGGGCCGCAGCAGGTGTAATGATGGCAATGTTCATCAAGTAATAAACTTGCGATAATGATTGCAGCTATTTTTCAGATCGTCCCAGATTATAATGAACGCGCCATTATCTCTTCGTGAGGCGGAACTCGGCAAGCAGTTGCGAGACGCTAGGGAACGCACGCTGGCTCTAGTCGGCGATCTCGACGGGACCCAATGGCTTGGGCCGAAGCTCGCCATTGTCAATCCGCCATTGTGGGAACTGGGACATGTAGGCTGGTTCCAGGAACGCTGGTGCCTGCGTCATAACGGCTCAGCGGTGTTATCACCGTCCATCATGCCCCATGCCGACAAACTTTATGATTCGGCCACGGTTGCGCATGACACCCGGTGGGACCTGCCGTTGCCCAAGCTCGACCAGACGCTGGTTTATTTGGAGGAAGTATTGCAACGCGTTCTCGACAAATCCACGCGCGGCGACCAGAAATTGAATTATTTCGCGCAGCTCGCGCTGTTTCATGAGGACATGCACGGCGAGGCAATTTTCTACACCCGGCAAACTCTGGGTTACCCCAAGCCCAGACATGCCCGCATTCCCCAAATCGCAAGTGCAGGGGACGTTGACGCTAAAGATTTAGCAATACCTGGGGGCACTATGATGCTGGGTGCTGCACCCAACGATGGATTTGTATTTGACAATGAAAAATGGGCCCATGAAGTCCAGGTTAAACCATTCTGCATTTCCAGCACCACTGTGAGCAACGGAGATTTCGCCCGATTTGTAGATGACGGGGGTTACCAGCGCCGCAAATTATGGTCGGAGCAGGGCTGGCAGTGGAAAGAAATGGCCCATGCCGAGGCTCCTGCGTACTGGGTAAAAGCCGACGGCGAATGGTTGTTGCGGCGTTTCGACAACTGGGTACCATTGCCTCGCAACAATGCGATGATTCACGTCAACTGGTTCGAGGCCGACGCCTATTGCCGCTGGGCCAAACGGCGTCTACCTACTGAGGCAGAATGGGAAATGGCGGCGGCAACGGCGTCCAATGATACTTTACTAAAGAGACGCTATCCCTGGGGAAACGATCCTCCCTCTGAGGAACGTGCCAACCTGGATGGCTTTATGGCCGGCAGCGCTCCCGTTGCGGGATTTCCTGAAGGCGATAGCGCATGGGGTTTAAGGCAGATGATGGGTAATGTATGGGAGTGGTCCGCGGATTGGTTTCTTCCCTACCCGGGATTCGTAGTGGACCCCTACGCGGAGTACTCCTTGCCATGGTTTGGGAATCATAAAGCGCTGCGCGGAGGATGTTTCGCCACGCGAGCGAGGCTGTTGCGAAATACCTGGCGCAACTTTTACACGCCAGACCGACGCGACGTGTTTGGCGGTTTTCGCACGTGCGCTATCGAGCCCTCGTGAAGCACGCGTGAAGCACATTTCGTCGCGCGATAACGCGCAGTTCCGGTTGCTTTTGAAGCTCGCGCATTCATCAAGAGCAAGAAGAAAAACCGGCAAAGCCGTGCTTGACGGTCCTCATCTCGTTTCCGCTTACTGTTCAGCGTTCGGCGCGCCGGAAACCGTGGCGGTAAGCGCCAGCGGGATGAATCACAATGAAATTCGCAGCTTGCTGCGGCGAATCCCCAAGCCCAATCTGTTCGAGCTACCCGACTCCCTTTTCAATGAAATTTCTCCAGTTATAACACCGACCGGGATTCTCGCCATCATCGACGTTCCAGTGTCACGAATGCGGCCGGAGAAATCCCGATTCGGAGTGCTGCTGGACGACATTCAAGATGCGGGAAACTTGGGCTCGATACTGCGCTCAGCTGCGGCAGCAGGCGTAGATTGCGCTTTCCTTTCAAAAGGCTGTGCTTTTGCTTGGTCACCCAAAACACTGCGCGCCGCCATGGGGGCGCACTTCCGGCTGCCGATTATCGACGACGCCGATCTTCCGGCCGTGGCAAAGAATTTCAGAGGCAAAATCATTGCGACAGACTCGAACGCAAAAAAAACACTGTATCAAACCGATTGCCGCGGGCCGGTTGCCTTTGTCATTGGCAATGAAGGAGTGGGGGTGTCACCGATTTTGTTGAAATCTGCCCATGAGCGCATCATGATACCGATGCCAGGAAAAGTGGAATCGTTGAACGCTGCTGCAGCCGCAGCAGTCTGCTTGTTTGAAAAAATCAGGCAGGAACAAAACTTTGACTGAATGAAGCTAATAGATGTGCCGTTCCAAGTTCGCTTTGTGCAAAATAGTGGTGGCGATTTCCTCGATCGATTTGGTCGTAGTATCGATGTAATTAATGCCTTCCTGATGCATCAGCGCTTCCGCCTCCTTGACTTCAAACTGGCAGTTGGCAAGCGTGGCATAGCGGCTGCCCGGCTTGCGTTCGTTACGAATGTGTTGAAGACGTTCCGGATTGATGGTCAGCCCGTAAAGCTTGTTGCGGAATGGCTTAAGCTGAGCGGGCACGGTCATTGAACTGAAATCCTCAGGCAATAGGGGGTAATTGGCGGCACGCACGCCGAACAGCAGAGCCAGGTACAGGCAGGTGGGTGTCTTGCCACAGCGCGACACGCCAATCAAAATCACATCTGCTTGATTCAAGTCACGGGTAGAAACACCGTCATCGTGACCTAGTGCGTAGTTAACGGCTTCGATGCGGGCCTGGTAACCGTAGCTGTTACTGAAGCTGTGCGAACGGCCGATAATATGCGAGGATTTAACTCCCAGTTCCTTTTCCAAAGGGTTGGTAAACACTTGGAAAAAATCCATAAAAAGGCCATTTGCACCTGCGACCATCGCGCTGATTTCAGGATTTACCAGAGTGCTGAATACCAGCGGACAACTTCCTTCCGTGAGGCTCACTTGGTTGATCTGGTTTGCAACTTCGGCGGCTTTTTCTACTGTATCCACGAACGGTATCGTGATTTGTTTGAACTCGACCCCGTCAAACTGGGTAAGCAGGCTGTGCCCTAGCATCTCCACGGTGATGCCGGTGCGGTCGGAAATAAAAAAAGCCGTGCGTTTGTTGCGCATGATTACGCCAGATATAAGACAGCGAAGAAATAAAATATACGATTTGCGCGCTTATTACAATTTCGGGAAAAGATAAATAGCTCACGCGTGGCCACGGCAGGCGAATCGCGGCTGCATGTTGTCGAGGCTGCGGCAAAACTAAATGCTTAACATCCGCTTTAAACCATCTAAAAACCTGGCTTTAATGCTTGCCGCAGCCCATGCCACCGCCATAGGGCTCATTTTGGTTCTGCCGCTGCCGGTATGGTTGAATCTGGTTGCTATAGTCGTATTTTGTATAAATTTTGCGTTTTACTTCAGGCGGAACGCGTGGCTTTCTGCGCCGGATTCAATAGTTGCATTGGAGATTAAGGAAGATTGTACCTGCGCGGTGCAAACAAGTAGCGGAAAGCGCTTACCATGTATTGCGCTGCCCACAAGCTATGTATCTGCCTCGCTTACCATATTAAATCTCAAGGTCGGTGGCGAGCGTCTGGCAAGGCATTTGGTAATTCTGCCGGACGCGTTAAGTGCCGAAGATTTCCGCAAACTCCGCGTTTTGCTTCGCTGGAGATTCAAGGCCAAACCGCTTGGCGCTATATAGCTCGTAATGCTTGACCCATAACCTCGGTTTTCTGCTGCAGGACGGTATTGCGGCCTTCCGGGAGGAGGTCCGGGTAATCGCGGCTGAAGTGCAGACCGCGGCTCTCATGACGCAGCAAGGCGCTTTGAACTATAAGATCAGCTGTCATCACTAGGTTGCGCAATTCCAGCAAATCGCCGCTTACCCGGAAATTGGCGTAATACTCGTCGATTTCTTCGTGTAATAAGCGGATGCGGCGTTGCGCCCTTTCCAGACGCTTGGTGGTGCGCACAATGCCGACATAATCCCACATGAAACGGCGCAGTTCGTCCCAGTTATGGGAGATCACAATTTCCTCGTCGGCGTCCGTCACCCGGCTTTCGTCCCATTCAGGGAGGCTGACGTGCGATTTGCCTGGTTGCGCTAGGATATCCTGCGCCACGGCCTGGCCCAAAACCAGACATTCCAAAAGCGAATTACTGGCAAGCCGATTTGCGCCGTGCAAGCCGGTATAAGCAGTCTCTCCAATCGCATATAAGCCGGGTAAATCGGTCCGTCCACGGCGGTCGGCAACCACTCCGCCGCAGATATAATGTGCTGCAGGCACTACCGGAATCGGTTGGCGGGTCATGTCTATGCCCAGTTCTAGGCAGCGAGCGTGGATGGTCGGAAAATGCTCAATAATAAAATTCGCCGGCTTGTGCGAAATATCCAGATAGACACAATCCAGGCCTCGTTTTTTCATCTCAAAGTCGATGGCGCGTGCCACAACATCGCGTGGCGCAAGCTCTGCGCGGTGGTCATGCGCGGGCATGAAGCGAGTGCCATCAGGAAGGCGTAACATCCCACCTTCGCCCCGCACGGCCTCAGAAATGAGAAAAGACTTGGCATGCGGGTGGTAAAGGCAAGTAGGGTGGAATTGGATGAATTCCATATTGGCGATACGGCACCCCACGCGCCAAGCCATAGCGATGCCATCCCCTGTTGCAGTATCTGGATTGGTGGTGTACAGATAAACTTTGCCTGCTCCGCCCGTCGCCAGAACAATGTGATCCGCAGCGATGGTTTTGACCTTGTCAGCACGACTATCCAGAACGTAGATACCGCAACAGCGATGGTCGGGTAGCCCGATTTTTCTACCACTAATGAGGTCCACCGCCATATAGTGCTCGAGCACCGTGATATTGGGATGAACCTTGATTTTGGCCTCCAGAGTGGTTTGCACTGCGTGTCCCGTCGCATCTGCCGCATGAATCACTCTGCGGTGACTGTGCCCGCCTTCGCGGGTAAGGTGATACCCACTGTCGCTTTCCGCGTCAGTGGTGAACCGCACTCCTTGGTCAATCAGCCATTGCACGCTCTCTCGGCCCCGCTCAACAACGTAGCGGGTCAACGCCTCATCGCACAAGCCGGCGCCAGCTGCCAAGGTATCCTGAATATGCTCCTCAATCGAGTCGTCATTACCCAGAACCGCGGCAATTCCGCCCTGCGCCCAATCGCTCGCCCCGGCAATCAAGTGTTTCTTGGTGACGAGGCCGATGTTTTTGCGGTCAGCGAGATTCAGTGCCGCTGTGAGGCCGGCAAGCCCGCTGCCAATGATTACCACATCAAAGCGCTGCAATTTCAGTCCTCGTTTAATCCGTAGTTAATAATATAGCAGACGTGGCATTAGAGGCGCAGCCATATCAAGCCGGAAATAACCCTAGTCGGAAATGAACTATTGAACAGTGATGCTGTCTTGAGTGCTATGTGTTGGTGTGCGCATTCTTAAGAGAAAGCTGAACTAGGGTATACTAGCCCGCTGCTCAAGAATTGCTGGTAGGCTACAGCGTTTGCAAGTATAACGAGCAGTATTAGGGAATGTACGCTGCACATGGGTGATCGTGAAATCGACCAGCAGCTGGTTGAACGCGCACAACACGGAGATAAACATGCCTTTGAGCTGCTGGTAATCAAATACCAGCGCAAACTTGGAAGGTTGTTATCTCGCTTCATACGTGATGCCGCAGAAATAGAGGATGTCACGCAGGAAGCATTTATAAAGGCGTACCGCGCTCTGCCGTCGTTCCGGGGCGATAGCGCGTTTTATACCTGGCTGTATCGGATCGGTATCAATACAGCCAAGAACTACCTGGTGGCAATAGGGCGGCGAGCGCCTACCACGACAGAGTTCGATGTAGCAGATGCTGAAACATTTGACGACGGAGAGCAACTGAAGGACGTGAATACACCCGAGAATGAATTAATGAGCAAGCAGATCGCCAAAACAGTGAATCAAACACTGCAGGACCTGCCTGGCGAGCTGAGAACGGCAATTACACTGCGTGAGATTGACGGTTTGAGTTATGAGGACATTGCAACGATAATGGGCTGCCCGATTGGCACCGTGCGTTCTAGGATATTCCGGGCGCGCGAGGCAATAGCCGAGAAGCTTCGCCCCATGCTCGGCACCAGCAAAGACAAGAGGTGGTGATTATGAAACAAGATATATCAGCCCTTATGGACGGCGAACTTGACCACAACGCTGCAAAATCGGTGCTCACCGAGCTCAAACGAAATAACGAGCTGCGTGACGCTTGGTTTGATTACCATCTGATTCGCGATGTAATCGGGCAGACCGGTATTATTTCATGCAATATCAGCGAACGTTTCGAACAGAAATTGGCCGGGGAACCGGTAATTTTCACTCCTCGAAGGCCGATGCTGATACAAACCAAGATTGCGGCATTCTCCGTTGCCGCTTCGGTGGCTGCAATTGCTATGGTTGTGTGGGTGGTACTGCAAAGCAGTGCCGACAAGGCGAAAGAAAACGTAGCAGCCACGCCGCAATCAAAAGCCGCAGCCATGCTCGCCAGCCTTCCTAGATATCCCTTCAACAGCACATTCCACGAATACTTGTTAGCCCACCAGGAATTTTCGCCCAGCACAACTATGCAGGGCGTTGCCCCTTATATACGTACAGTCTCAGACGGCGGCGAGGAAGCTAGCCGATGAGAATCCTGCTGCTTGGCCTGTTTCTCGTCTCGCCCGCAACCCTGTTGGCAGAAACCCCGGCGACCTCTACTGATGGAATTGCCTGGTTGCAGAAGATCGCAACCGCGGCACACCAGCTCAATTACAGCGGCACGTTCATATACCAGTACGGCAGCCACGTCGAAACCTCTCGAATTGTGCATGCGGTGGACAGTTCGGGTGAACACGAGAAACTTGAAATCCTGAATGGCTTGCCGCGCGAAATTGTTCGCAATAATGACGAAGTGCAATGTTTTCTACCGAGTACCAAGACAGTAAAAGTGGAAAAACGAATTCAGAGGAAACCTTTTCCTGCGCTCCTTCCAGAAGAGCTGAATAGTCTTAATGAAAGTTATCTGATCAAACTGGGCGACCGAGAGCGGATCGCGGGGTTCGATTGTCAAACGTTGCTGCTTGAACCCAAGGATGGCTTGCGCTACGGACACCGGTTCTGGGCTGAGAGCAATTCCGGATTACTGCTCAAAGCCAGCATGCTGGACGAAAAAAATGAAGTTGTGGAGCAGATGGAATTTACTCAGCTAAATATTGGCGGACCGATAGATGAGGAAATGCTCAAACCGAAATATCCGGTCAAAACCGCGGGATGGCATTATGATCTCTCCCAGCAGCCTGAACCAATTTCCACTGAAAGCGGGTGGGAAATCAGAAACCCGCTTGCGGGCTTCAAGAAGATTCTAGAAGCAAAGCGCATAATAAGCGGCAAATCCACCCCTATCTCACATATCGTTTACTCTGACGGACTCGCAGCGGTTTCGATATTCATTGAACCGCTCGCTTCTGGAGACAAGCCTCGAAAAGGCGTGTCGAAGCGGGGCGCTCTTAATATTTATGCCAGACCCTTGGATGATTACCAGGTAACAGTGCTCGGTGAAGTACCGATGATGACGGTGATGGAATTAGGGAATTCAGTGTACTTTGCCGGTAAGTAAAAGGCCAAAAAAAAGCGACTGTTTTTCTGTTCTAGAATTACTCTATAATTCTCCCATTGCGGTGTTGCCGTTTTTGTACTGACGAAGGGTCTCGATCAATGAAAAAGCTGTTGGTAACGTTTGCCTTTTCGATTTGGTTTATCGCGCCTGTTTTAGCCAAGGAATTGCCCGATTTCACCGAATTGGCGGAAAAACAGGGGCCATCCGTGGTCAATGTGAGCACCACTCAAACCGTACAAGCCGAGCAGGGTATGCCACAGCTGCCTTTTTCCGAAGATGACCCGTTCTATGAATTCTTCAAACGCTTTGCGCCCCCCATGCCGCGCGAATTTGAATCGAAGTCCCTCGGTTCCGGCTTTATCATCAGTTCTGACGGTTATATCCTCACCAATGCGCATGTGGTGGCCGAGGCGGATGAGGTGACCGTCAAATTGACCGACAAACGTGAATTCAAGGCCAAGGTGATCGGCAGCGACCGCCGTACCGATGTCGCGCTACTCAAAATCGATGCGACCGGTTTGCCCAAAGTGACTATGGGTAACCCAGCGAAGCTCAAGGTGGGGGAATGGGTGGTTGCCATTGGTTCGCCATTCGGTTTCGAAAACAGCGTGACTGCCGGAATAGTTAGCGCGAAAGGTCGTTCGCTTCCCCAGGAAAGTTTTGTGCCCTTTATCCAGACCGACGTCGCCATCAACCCTGGGAACTCGGGCGGGCCATTGTTTAACCTGAAAGGCGAAGTCGTCGGGATCAACTCGCAGATTTACAGCCGTACCGGCGGTTTCATGGGCCTATCTTTCGCCATCCCCATCGATGTCGCAATGGACGTCACCGAGCAATTGCGTACCTCCGGGAGAGTAAGCCGAGGGCGCATCGGCGTGGTGATTCAGGAAGTGACCAAGGAGCTTGCGGAGTCGTTCGGTCTGAGCAAACCGGTCGGAGCACTTATCAATTCCGTAGAAAAAGGGAGCCCCGCCGACAAAGCGGGACTCGAGCCCAGTGACGTCATACTCAAATTTGACGATAAGACGGTCGAAAGCTCGGCTGATCTGCCAAGGATTGTTGGCGCCACCAAGCCGGGATCTAAAGTAACGGTGGAGATATGGCGCAAAGGCGCGACCAAGGACGTGACGTTGACGGTTGGAGAACTCCCGGCTGATGAGAAAATGGCGCAGCGTCCCGGCAAACGCGGCAAAACGCTAGAGAGCCGCCTGGGAATGGCTTTGGCTGATTTGACGCCCGACCAGCGCAGCGAATTAGGAATCCGGGGTGGGATACTCGTTGAGGACGTACAGGGTGCTGCGGCGCGTGCCGGGATACGCCGCGGCGACGTAATTCTGGCGGTAAATAACCAGGATGTTAAGTCGGTTGATCAGTTCACCCAACTGCTCAATAAACTGGGGAAAGGGCGCGCTATTGCATTGCTCGTCCGAAGAGGCGACAGTGCCTTGTACATTCCGCTACGCACCGATGGCAACTGAAGACTGTTGCAAATAATTAGAAAGTAACAAGCAAGAAATATTGCCACTTTTGCGAGTATATGATTGTCGCGATGCTTGGGCTTCTGAGTTGATGCCCACACGGCCATCCCGAAATCAGCTAGAATTCAGTCCGCATAGGCTAAAGGGCACTGTAGTGCCCTTTTTTGATTTATGAATCACATTCGTAACTTTTCGATTATTGCTCACATCGATCATGGCAAATCCACACTTGCGGACCGCTTCATTCACGTTTGTGGAGGTTTGAGCGAGCGCGAAATGGGCCCACAGGTGCTGGACTCGATGGAATTGGAGCGCGAGCGCGGAATTACCATCAAGGCGCAAACTGCGGCGCTCAACTACCGGGCGCGTGACGGCCGCGTTTATCTTTTAAACCTGATTGATACCCCCGGCCATGTGGATTTCTCATACGAGGTATCGCGCTCCCTTGCCGCGTGCGAAGGAGCGTTGCTGGTTGTCGATGCCTCGCAAGGAGTGGAAGCCCAGACTGTGGCAAATTGCTATACCGCGATAGAGCAGGGGGTGGAAGTTGTGCCGGTGTTGAATAAGATAGATTTGCCTTCCGCTGAGCCGGAAAGGGTTATAAAAGAAATTGAGGATATCATCGGCATATCTGCCAAGGACGCGGTGCAAGCAAGCGCGAAAACCGGCCAAGGTGTGGAAGATGTCCTGGAAGCCGTGATACACCGCATTCCGCCTCCCAAAGGCAACGCGGACTCGCCACTTAAGGCGTTGATCATCGATTCCTGGTTTGATAACTATGTCGGCGTGGTAATACTGGTCCGTGTGGTGGATGGGATGCTCAAACCCAAGAACAAGATTCTGCTGATGTCCTCTGGAGCAAGCTACCTGTGCGAACAGGTGGGCGTGTTTACGCCAAAGTCCAAACTGAAGGATTCATTATCTGCGGGCGAAGTGGGATTTGTTATCGCCGGGATCAGAGAACTCGAGGTTGCAAAGGTTGGCGATACGATCACGCTTACCAGCAATCCAGCCAAGCAGGCTTTGCCAGGGTTCAAGGAAATCAAACCGCAGGTCTTTGCCGGTCTTTTCCCGGTGGATTCAAACGAGTATGATGCGCTGCGCGATGCTCTGGAAAAACTGCGGCTCAACGATGCCTCGCTGCACTACGAACCAGAAACCTCCCAAGCTTTGGGGTTCGGATTCCGCTGCGGTTTTCTGGGATTGCTGCACCTCGACATCGTCCAAGAAAGGCTGGAACGTGAATACGGGGTGCAATTGATAACCACTGCACCCACTGTGGTCTACCAAGTCCTGCTGCGCAACGGCAAAGTAATGGAAATCGAGAATCCTTCAAAAATGCCCGATACCTCGAAAATCGAGGAAATACGCGAACCCATTATTAACGCCACCATTTTCGTACCGCAAGATTACGTCGGTCCGGTCATTACGCTATGCATCGAAAAACGCGGGGCACAAAAGAACCTGCAGTACCTGGGCCGTCAGGTGATGCTGACTTATGAGCTGCCCCTTAACGAAGTGGTTATGGATTTCTTTGACAAGCTCAAATCGCTAAGCCGCGGCTATGCTTCGCTCGATTACGAGTTTAAGGAATTCCGCAGCGCGGATCTGGTCAAGCTAGATATTTTAATTAACGGTGACCGAGTCGACGCATTGTCGTTGATTGTGCACCGCTCCAATAGTCAATACCGCGGACGCGAGCTTGCTGAAAAAATGCGTGAGCTGATCCCACGGCAAATGTTTGACGTCGCCGTGCAGGCGGCCATCGGCTCGCATATTATTGCTCGCGAAACCGTCAAGGCCTTGCGCAAGAACGTGCTGGCGAAATGCTACGGCGGAGATGTGACGCGCAAGAGGAAACTACTGGAAAAGCAAAAAGCGGGCAAGAAACGGATGAAACGGGTTGGCAATGTTGAAATACCCCAAGAAGCTTTTTTGGCGATCCTGGGAGTGGAGAAGTAATGAATTTCGCGCTTCTGATGTTCATTCTTCTGGTCGTCACCGGCTGCATTGGATTGATTGACCATTTTTGGCTTAAAGCGAGACGCGGGTCTAAATCCGCCGAACCATGGTGGGTGGAGTATCCGAAAAGTTTTTTTCCGGTAATATTGGTGGTATTCCTGCTGCGCTCTTTCCTCGTGGAGCCGTTCAAGATTCCGTCTGGGTCCATGATCCCCACATTGCTGGTTGGGGATTTCATCTTGGTCAACAAATATACTTACGGTCTGCGTTTGCCGATCATCAACGTCAAGATCATGGACATCAACCAGCCTAGACGCGGTGAAATAATGGTATTCCGTTATCCGGAAAACCCATCTCTAGACTACATCAAGCGCGTGGTGGGCGTGCCCGGGGACAAGGTGGTTTACCGCAACAAGAGATTGTGGATCAATGGGAAAGCGGTGAAAACCGAACCCGACGGAGAGTATGATTACGTTGAATCCGGCTTGAATTTTGTGGAAGCCAAGCGCTTTACCGAAAACCTAGGTAGCCACCCACATCCGATCCTGATTCAGTCCGCGGTGCCTCCGATTCAAATCGGTGGAGTGCGGCAATACCCGTTTCGGGAGAATTGCGTCTACAATGAAGAGGGCTTCAGTTGTACCGTTCCCGCCGGACATTACTTGATGCTAGGCGACAATCGAGACAGCAGCAGCGACAGCCGTTATTGGGGATTTGTCCCACAACAGAACATTGTCGGCAGGGCGTTCATGATCTGGTGGAATTTTGATAACCTGAGGCGCATCGGCAAATCTGTCGAATAGGGAGGTTTTATGAAGCGAGAGCGGGGCTTAACGATGACAGGCTTTCTGACATTATCGATTGTGTTAATCTTCGCGGCTTTTCTCGTTTTCAGGCTACTGCCCCCTTATCTTGAATACTTTGCTGTGCAAAAAGCTGTGGACGGCGTGGCCAGGGACCTAGACTTGCAAACCGCGACATCCAGAGACGTTCGTGGTGCATTCGACAAGCACGCTCTCATTGACAATATTACAACGATTACTGGCGAGGACCTGGAAATCGTCAGGCAGGGCGACGACGTGGTGGTTAACGCAAACTACTCAGTAAAGGTGCCCATTATTGCCAATGTCGCCGCCTGTATTGATTTTCAGGCGTCCAGCGCAAAACGGAGATAATCGGCTAAAGATAAATGGATAGCCAAAGCGTATCCCGTCTTCTCGGCTATGTATTCCGCAAGCCAGAGCTTTTGCGCCAGGCATTAACTCACCGCAGCTATGGGGTTCCGCACAACGAGCGTTTGGAATATCTCGGCGATAGCGTTCTCAATTGCATCATTGCACATGCCTTGTTTCAGCGTTTCCCTAATTTAAGCGAAGGCGAGCTTTCCAGGCTGCGCGCCAATCTAGTCAACCAGCAGACCTTGTTTGAACTTGCGCAACGACTAAACCTTGGAGAACAGATGCTGTTGGGAGAAGGCGAACTTAAAAGCAACGGCTTCCGTCGCCCATCAATCCTTGCTGATGCTTTAGAAGCGTTGCTTGCCGCAGTATATCTAGACGGCGGCTTTGAGCGCGCGCAGGAGGTCATAAACACCTTATACGGCCCATTGTTGGGGGAAATCGACCCGAATAACCCAACCAAAGACGCCAAAACCATGCTGCAGGAATTGCTGCAGGGAAGAAAGCTTGCTTTGCCACTATACAGCGTGATTTCCACCGAAGGCGAGGCACATCAGCAGTTTTTTCGCGTGGAATGCTTCATACCTGAACTAAAAATCCGCGCTTTAGGTTCAGGAGCTAGCCGCCGCAGCGCGGAGCAGGATGCAGCCAAACAAGCGTATCGACTCGCTGCCGCGGTGTAACGTGGGAAACGCTTCCTTTCGGACTGGCTTGATTGCCATTGTCGGTCGTCCCAATGTCGGTAAATCAACTTTGCTCAATCGTTTGGTTGGGGAAAAAATCAGCATTACATCGCGCAAACCACAAACGACGCGTTACCGGGTTACTGGTATCCTGACTCATGAGGATACTCAGTTTATATTTGCGGATACCCCCGGTTTTCAGTTGGAGCACAACAGCGCTCTCAATCAGGCGATGAATCGTTGCGTAGCGCAAAGCCTTCAGGGCGTAGACGCCGCCCTGCTTGTTGTCGACTCCCTGCAGTTTAACGACCAGGACCGCCGGGTTCTGAATTTGGTATCTGGCTGTCCGAAATTGCTGGTGATCAATAAAATAGACAAGCTGACCGATAAGAAACAACTATTGCCGTTCATCAAAAATGTGTCCGGCGAACACCGCTTCGAGGCGATTGTGCCGGTAAGTGCAAAGAAAAACCTGCAGCTCAAAGAATTATTGCAAACGCTGCGTGAACTTCTGCCGGAGAGCCCCCCTATATTCCCGGCCGATGAAATTACTGATTGTAGCGAGCGCTTTCTTGCCGCAGAGTTGCTCAGAGAGAAGGTTTTCCGGCTGTTGGGGGAAGAAGTCCCTTATGCGGTCAGCGTTATGATTGATGACTACGTATTGGAACGTGGCCTGCGCCGCATTCGGGCTTCCGTCATTGTAGACAAATCGAGTCAGAAAGCTATCATCATCGGCGCCAAAGGGGAAAAACTGAAGACGATTGCAACCCAGGCGCGCCAGGACATGGAGGAGCTATTTGAAGGTAAGGTATTTCTTAAAGTCTGGGTGAAGGTAAAAAGGGGCTGGGCAAATAATAGCCTGACACTGAAAAAACTGGGTTATGAATGATGATCGACTGATCAGGCCTTTAAGAGTGCATGAAAAGGGGCTGCAGGATTCGCAGCCTGGTTTTGTCCTGCACAGCTATCAGTACCGCGAAACCAGCCTGCTGGTGGAGACGTTTACCAAGAATTTCGGCCGCATTGCATTGGTGGCACGTGGTGCGCGGCGGCCAAGGTCTACGTTTAGAGGCGTGCTGCCGGCGTTCCAACCGCTATTGCTGTTCTGGTCGGGCAAATCAGAATTACGCACATTGCGGCGCGTGGAGTGGGAGGGGCAGCCAGTTCGGCTAATTGGAATGTCGCTGATTTGCGCGTTTTACCTGAATGAGCTGCTCCTCAAATTACTGGCGCGAGACGATCCGCATGAACAGTTGTTCACCTATTACCAGGAAGTGTTGGCAGCTCTCACTACACAAAAAAATCTTTCCCCGACCTTGCGCCGCTTTGAAACGCGCCTGCTTAAAGAGCTGGGCTACGCCCTGACTTTGGAACAGGACGCGGATACGGGTGCGGCGGTGCAGCCGAATTATTACTACCGTTATGTCGTCGAGCGCGGACCCGTTGCGGCCGAGAACGCCGAGAATGAGTTGCGGTTCCTGGGAAAAACATTCTTGGACATGGCCTCCGATGATTACAGCGACCCGCTGACCTTGCAACAGAGCAAGACTCTAATGCGAATCATTATTGCTCATTATCTGGGCGACCAAACACTGCATACCAAGCAGCTGCTAATGGACATGCAGCATCTCTAGACCCATGAGTCGCCATTGATAAAGATATAATTTAATTTTGCAAAATAAAAAATGATACGTTTAGGTGTCAACATTGATCACGTCGCTACGCTGCGCCAACTGCGCGGTACCGCTTATCCTGACCCAATCAAGGCGGCCTTGCTTGCCGAAAAAGCCGGAGCCGACGCCATTACCCTGCATTTGCGCGAAGACCGCAGGCACATTCAGGATGAAGATGTGGAAACGTTGCGCAGGAAATTACACGTTCCGATGAACCTGGAAATGGCCGCGACTCGGCAAATGCTGCAAATTGCGCGGCGCATTCACCCGCAGCATGCTTGCTTGGTTCCAGAGCGACGCCAAGAGCTCACCACTGAAGGCGGCCTTGACGTGCTAAGGCATTTTAAGCGCATTAAGCACGCGTGTATGCTTTTGGCGGATGCCGGGGTGCGCGTTTCGCTGTTCATCCTCCCCGATATAAAGCAATTGGATGCCGCAATAGCTGCCGGAGCACCGGATGTAGAAATCCATACCGGGCATTATGCCGACGCCCCCACTGAAGCCCGGCAAAATAAAGAACTCGAGCGCATACGTTCTGCGGTGGCTTACGGAAATAAGCTGGGATTAAAGGTGAATGCAGGACACGGATTGCATTACCAGAACGTGCAAAAAATAGCCGCGATACCGCATGTCGCTGAACTTAATATTGGTCACGCGATAGTCGCTCATGCGCTGTTTGCCGGATGGCAACCTGCAGTTAGAGAAATGAAGGACATCATACTTAAGGCGGCACGGTGATTTATGGAATTGGCGTAGACTTGGTGGAAAAAGGGCGCATCGCGCGACTATTGGAAAAGTACGGAGAGCGTTTTGCGCAAAGGGTGCTGACCCAAATTGAGCGACAAGAATTCAGTACCAGCAAACAACGCGCCGCGTTCCTCGCTGTAAGTTTTGCCGCCAAAGAGGCTTTTGCCAAAGCTGTCGGGAGCGGATTCCGTTATCCCGTAATTTTGAGTTACATCACTATCGCACATGACCGTTTGGGTAAACCGGAATTACGTTTCCATCCGGTACTCGAACACCACCTAAATGAACTTAACATCGGGCGCCATTACCTCAGTCTGAGCGACGAGAATAACCTGGCGTGCGCCATGGTGGTCCTGGAAAGGCAATGACATCTGCAACCATGATGCCACTAGGTCCAGTAATCGTGGATATTGGTGGCGCGCAACTTGCGTCCGTGGAAAAAGAGCGGCTATTGAGGCCGCCGGTTGGCGGAGTAATTTTGTTTAGTCGCAATTATCAATCACCGCAACAACTTGCCGAACTTACAGCGGAAATCCGCGCTTTACGGAATCCGCACCTGCTAATTGCAGTAGACCATGAAGGTGGAAGGGTGCAGCGCTTCCGTGAGGGCTTCACTAGGCTTCCGGCAATGCGCGAGTTGGGCAAGATATGGGATCTGAACGCGCAACACGCTAGAAATCTGGCTCACATGATAGGATTTGTCCTTGCCGCGGAATTGCGCGCTTGCGGCGTTGATTTAAGTTTTACTCCAGTTCTGGACGTAGACCACGGCGCAAGCAGCGTCATTGGCGACCGCGCATTCCACAACGATCCTCGGGCGATAACCGAATTAGCGCACAGCCTGACGCAAGGACTCAAGCAGGGCGGAATGGCGGCAGTAGGAAAACACTTTCCCGGGCATGGTTTCGTCAGGGCGGATTCCCATCTTGAAATTCCGGTTGATGAGCGCAGTTTGCAGGAGTTGGAGGTGGGTGATCTGCTGCCTTTTATTCAAATGATAAGCTACGGATTGAACGCGGTCATGCCGGCTCACGTGATTTATTCCAAAGTAGACAAGGTTCCTGCAGGTTTCTCCAGCATCTGGCTTAAGGATATCCTGCGCCGCCGACTTGGTTTCCAAGGCGTGGTATTCAGTGACGATTTGTCCATGGAAGGTGCAAGCATCGCGGGAGGGATTGTGCAACGTGCCGAAGCGTCGCTCAACGCCGGATGCGACATGGTACTGGTATGCGCTAACGACCCGGCGGCGGTGGATGGGTTGCTTGACAAATTGCATTCTGAGATGCCACCGACCAGTCTGGCCCGAGTCGCGCAGCTTCACGGCAGACCGCACCCTGCTACGCTATTGCGCCTTCGCGAAGATGCTTATTATGCTAAAGCCGTGCACCAAGTTGCGAGTATTGGCTTGCGCAGTGGCGATCTCGCGTTAAGCAAGAGCAGGGATGTTGGCACCGATGAAATCTCCTAGTTTTCATTCCCTAGAAATAATCCAACGCATGCGTTGGGCAATGCTAATTACTTCAGCCTTTGCGTTGTTAGAGGCCGCTGGCGGATGGTGGTCGGGCTCGCTTGCATTGTTAAGCGATGCCGGCCACATGTTTTCCGACAGTGTCGCGTTGGGCCTGACCGCATTCGCCAGCTGGATTGCGACTCGTCCTCCGACCCGTCGTCACTCCTACGGTCTGTTACGCGCCGAAATCATCGGCGCGCTGGTGAACGGTTTGATCATGCTGCTAGTGATTTTGTTCATTGTGGTGGAGGCCGTTTCTAGATTGCGCGAGCCGCGGCCTGTCGCTGGCGCGGTGGTGATGGCGATCGCCGCTGCCGGACTTGTCGTTAACATCTTTGTCGCGCTGCTACTGAGTCGTGGGGAGCAGACGCTTAATTTGCGCGCCGCATTACTGCACGTGATGGGCGATTTGCTCGGGTCGGTAGCCGCTTTGATCGCAGGCGCCGTGATTTATTTTACCGGCTGGTTGGCGGCAGACCCGATACTGTCATTGGCGGTGGCGGGGCTTATTTTGTTTTCCACGATCACGCTGCTGCGCGAGGCGCTCCACGTACTCATGGAGGGTGTGCCGCACAATTTGCAAATAGAATCGGTGGGACAACGAATGGCAGGTATTGAAGGAGTGCGTTCGGTACACGACTTGCATATCTGGACCCTGGCTTCCGGCAGGATCGCGCTGTCAGCCCATTTGGAAGTGAATGATCTCGACGTTTGGCCCAAAATACTCGAAGCAACTCGAATCATGCTGCGCCGGCAATTCGATATCGATCATGTCACGCTGCAGCCCGAAGTCCAGCAACGCCAGCGCTATCCGGGCTCCATTCGCATTTACCCGAAATAACCTCGCATACAGCCGGTGAGATTATTGTCACGTTAGACTCTTTCGATATACTCGCCTGAATCGGTGTTGATCTTGATTTTTTCGCCTTCGATCACAAACGGCGGCACCATCACGGTCAATCCGGTTTCAGTTTTGGCGGGTTTATAGGAGCCAGTCGCTGTCGCGCCTTTGAGGTTTGGTTCGGTTTCGGTCACGGTCAGAACTACGCTGGGTGGCAGTTGCAACCCGATCACGCGCCCGTTGTGAAAATTCATCTGCACATTGGTATTAGGCAATAAATACTCTACCTGCCCCTCGAGAAAATCCGCAGGCAAACTGAGTTGTTCGTAATTTTCCTTGTCCATGAACACTAGATCGCCACCGTCGTTATACAAATATTCCATTTCACGGCTGTCCACAAATGCGCGCTCCACCTTCTCCTCGGTCCGGAAACGCTGGTTAAGCTTGGTGCCGCTTTCCACATCTTTCATCTCCACCTGCATGAAAGCGCCCCCGCGGCCGCCTACATGAACGTGGTAGCATTTAAGCACGCGCCAAACGCGGTTTTCGAATTCGATAAGATTACCGGCCCTGATTTCGGTCGCAAGAACTTTGGACATAAACCCGGTGTTCCCCTTTCATAAAAAGAGCGTAATTCTACTATAGAGTGAAGAAAATAAGAAAACTACCGGATAGCGCTTTCTGCGCGGAATGCAAAGATTGCGAACGGCTTGCTCGCTACCTTGATCAAGTCAAGCGGGATCGGCCAGATTTTTTCGCAAGGCCCGTCCCGCCATTTGGTGACGCCGACGCAAGATTGCTGATTGTAGGATTGGCGCCGGGAATGAACGGCGCAAACCGCACAGGTCGACCGTTTACCGGTGACTATGCCGGGATTTTGCTGTTCGAAACGCTGTACCGTTTCGGTCTTGCCAACAAGCCAATAGCGACTGACGCGAAGGATGGCTTGCAGCTTATCGGTTGCCGTCTCACCAATGCGGTGAAATGCCTGCCCCCATACAACAAGCCAAGCCATGATGAAATATTGTGTTGTAACAAGTACTTGTCATTTGAAGTTAAACCTATGAGTAAAGACTCCGTAATACTTGCCCTCGGAGTCATTGCGCATCGGGCTGTGCTGTTGGCATTTGATCTTAGGATGAAGGATTTCGCATTCGCGCACGGCGCAACACATACGCTGCCTAATGGCGCTACGCTATACGATAGCTATCACTGCAGCCGCTATAATATCCAGACCAAGCGTCTGAATCCTGGTATGTTCGAAACAATATTTTCCCGTATATGCCAACAACTCGCAGCACACGAGGAGATTTGAAGCCTCACGCGAGCATTCGTAGTGCGGGGTTCTCAGCCGCGAACAAAGCCGCAAGGCCGCCGATGAAGTCACGGGTACCTTTCAGCGCATTACAAGTAAACCGATGTCCGATACTTATGTCGTTTTTGAAGGGCTACAGCAGAGGAATAGGAGATTGCAGGCAAGCTGCCGGATAGTAAGAAGCCGATCCTGAATTCTCGAATACATGTTTAACGTTAAGGATACTCTTTCAGGATTGCCGCAATTGCCGGGTGTGTACCGCATGCTGAATGGGGCAGGGAAGGTAATTTATGTCGGCAAGGCGCTGAACCTAAAAAAGCGTGTTTCTTCGTATTTTCAGAAAACCGCGCTTTCTCCGCGTACCCAGTTAATGATCACGCAGGTTGCACAGGTCGAAACTACAGTTACGCGTTCCGAAGCCGAGGCGCTGCTACTCGAAAACAACTTGATAAAAAGTTTAGCTCCTCAATATAACATCTTGTTTAGAGACGATAAGTCATATCCGTACATTGTGCTCAGCGAGCATCGCTTTCCGCGTCTGGGCTTTTACCGTGGAACGCTAGAAAGGAAAAACCAGTACTTCGGCCCTTATCCGAACGCCGGTGCGGTGCGAGAGAGCATTCAGCTGCTACAAAAAGTGTTTCGCCTTCGCACATGCGAAGACAATGCATTTAACAATCGCTCGCGTCCCTGCCTGCTTTACCAAATCAAACGTTGCACTGCACCCTGTGTGAATCTGATTGACCAGGCCACTTACCGTGCAGACGTGGAAAACGCGATGCTGTTTTTGCAGGGCAAGCAACACCGCGTGTTGCAAATACTCGGGCAGAAAATGCAGAAAGCGGCCGACGGGCGGAACTACGAACTTGCTGCGCTATACCGTGACCAACTGCAGTCGCTGAGTAAAATTCAGGAAAAGCAGTTTGTGACCAGCCATCACGAGGTGGATGCGGACATCGTGGCCTGTGTTGCACGCCTTGGTTTACTGTGTGTCAATGTGGTAATGATAAGGGGCGGTATGCATTTGGGTGACAAAAGTTTCTTTCCGCAAAATGCGGAGGGATATGAACCCGCGGCAGCGCTCGAAGCGTTCCTCATGCAGCATTATTTGGACCACAAAGCACCACAAACCATAATCGTCAACCAACCGATAGACGGGAACACCATGGAAGCCGCATTGAGCGAGCATGCAGGGCATAAAGTGCAAATTTTCTCTCGGACCGTCGGCGAACGGAAGGTTTGGTTGAACATGGCGATACAAAATGCGACGCTCGCCACCGAACAAAAAAGTAGCAGCCAAGCCGCTCAAGACGCGCGTATGCAAAGCCTGCTTCAGGTTCTGGAATTGCCCGCGAGCGTACAGCGGATTGAGTGTTTTGACATCAGTCATACCATGGGCGAAGCCACCATTGGCTCGTGCGTAGTATTTGACAATTTATCGATGCAAAGCGGTGAATACCGCCGTTATAATGTCGAGGGAATCACACCGGGTGATGATGTAGCGGCAATTCGCGAAGTATTGACTAGGCGCTACCGGAAAATAGCGGCAGGCGAGGGAAAGGTCCCGGACCTGATTCTGGTCGATGGCGGCAAAGGGCAGGTGAACGCTGCGAAGGATATCCTCGCTGAGCTTGGATTAAATGATGTCTATTTAATTGGTGTCGCAAAAGGCGAGGAACGTAAGCCGGGCATGGAGCAGCTGGTTTTCCCCGGAAGGGAAAAGCCTCTGCAGTTAGGTAGCGACAGTTCAGCTTTGCATCTGATTCAGCAGATTCGCGATGAAGCACACCGTTTCGCAATTCAGGGACATCGTGCCAAACGCGCCAAATCGAGAATTACTTCTTCTCTTGAGCAAATAAGTGAAGTAGGGTCCAAGCGCAGGCAAAAGCTATTGGCGCGTTTTGGCGGCCTGCGAGGAGTACTTGCGGCAAGCGTGGATGATTTAACCCTCGTTGATGGCATCAGCCGCAGGCTCGCGGAAAAAATATATCGGGAACTGCATTAGACGCTGGTATTTTAACCTCCACATGAAATTAAACGTACCTAACCTAATTACGTGGCTGCGCATTCTTCTGATTCCGCTGTTTGTCGGAATCTTCTGGATTTCCGATACCGCCCTGAGCATGCATAACAAGAACCTGCTCGCAACGGCGATTTTTGCCGTGGCTGCAATTAGCGACTGGCTCGATGGTTATCTCGCGCGCACGCTCAACCAGACTTCGGCCTTTGGTGCATTTCTCGATCCAGTCGCAGACAAACTTATGGTAGTGGCAGCATTGATCATCTTAGTTTCGCTCAAAGACAATCAAGACGGCAGCAGCCGCGTAGATGTGCTGATCGCATTCATCATTATCGGACGTGAGATCACGGTATCCGCGCTGCGTGAATGGATGGCCAAGATCGGCGCAAGCAAAAGCGTGGCAGTGTCTTTCCTGGGAAAGATCAAAACCGTTTCACAAATGGCGGCAATACTTCTGCTGCTTTATCACGATAAATTATTCTCGGTGATGGATACCCAGTTGATTGGCACATGGTTGATTTACGTTGCCGCAGTTTTGACTTTGTGGTCAATGGCCTACTATTTAAAGAAAGCCGTGCCGCGGGCGTTGAAACACTCATGACCATCCTTGACTTTAACGACCGGCTTCATATAATGCAAAATCTGTTTTTTGCGGGAATAGCTCAGTGGTAGAGCACAACCTTGCCAAGGTTGGGGTCGCGAGTTCGAGCCTCGTTTCCCGCTCCAATTCCAGGGAAAACGAACAAAACTATCGAAATTTCGTTTTCCCTTTTCAATTTTGATGATAAATAAATACGGCGGGGTGGCAGAGTGGTCATGCAGCGGCCTGCAAAGCCGTGGACGCCGGTTCGATTCCGACCCCCGCCTCCAGTACAATTGAAATTATCACGACCTGGATGGAGCAAGTGACAAGTCACCGCAAAAACTCCGAGCAGCGATAAAAAGCGGACGTATTCGCTTGCGTCATTCATCCCAATGGAATTCGCTTCCAGAGCTCTCGTAGAATCACATTTTTGCCCGGATGGTGGAATTGGTAGACACAAGGGACTTAAAATCCCTCGGGCTCTAACCAGCCCGTGCCGGTTCGACTCCGGCTCCGGGCACCAAACCAGCCTTCAGTAACTTCTTATTTATCAGGCTCTGACATTCGGCCGACGATGGTAACTTTGCACCCGGTGTCCGATTGGAAGCAGTCTGGCCGTTAAAACTATACTCGACGGGTTTTTTATGACTTTGCCAGCCGTGACCTATAAACAAGCGCCGCAGGCAGCAGTAATACAGCGGTAAGCAGGCACATGATCTCTCCGAGTACCGCAACGATTCCAAAAGAGAAAAGAGCTTGATTCCTTGCGGCAAGCAAGGATCCGTAGCCGAGTATGGTAGTGAAGGAGCAGAGTGCTACTGCGCCACCGGTCTTGCTTACGATCGCAGCGACATCTGAGGGATTCTCGCGAAATCGCTGCAGCACATTGATGGCGTATTCGACACCAATGCCAAAAGTAATCGGAAACGCCATGAAGTTGAGAAAGTTGATGCGGATATCAAGCGCGATGACGGCTCCAGCGAGCAGTGTCACACCGGCCAGAAGTGCTGCCAGCACATTCAGTGCTTGACGGCGCACTCGAAAGAGCACTAACACGACAACAACTACGCCGGCAAACGAGGCCAAGGTGGTAGGTAACGCCTCACGATTGAGAGCTTCCAAAATCTCGGCAGACACGAAGAAGCCGCCCGCTATCTGCGCCGGTGGCTTCACGCTGTCCGCGATATTCCGCAACGCGGTTGCCGCGTGTATCGTCAGAGCCCCATCCCACGTGGATCCGTTTAGGCTCTGCAAAAGGATGGAGGTTCGCCCAAACCGCCCGTCCTTTTCCCGCAAACCCAGCGCCAATAGCTCGGGCAGGTCTGCAGCCGAGATCGCTGGCGCATCAGCGCTCGCCACCATGGACGCCAGTGGTGCCTTGGCATCGCCGGGAAGCGCCGCGCGCACTGCCGGAGTAAGAAGTTTCGCGATGGCCTGAAGTTCTTGGCGACGTTGTTCCTGATCTGGCGGCAGCATGTCGTCGGGGGTGATCACCAGCGATGTGATCGACAACAATGGCTCATGGCGCGCGTCCTGGCGCAGACGCGCCGCGATGAGCTGCGCATCTGCTTTAGTGTCGGACATAACAGCAACTGCTGTGAAATTGCGGCCCAACACCGCGTCCATTTTACGCGACCAGTAGGCTTCACCATGTATCGCGGAGTCACGGCTACGCAACTTGCTCATGTCGTATTCGATGCGAGAGCTGTTAAATTGAGACGCAGCCAGCAACGATGCCAGCAGTGCAACTCCGCCGGCCAAGAGAATCGCACGCGACCGGTATACGACCAGATGTTCAAGCCAATTGCCCAGGGCGGTTGCTAACCCGCGAGTTCGTTCGGGAACTTGGGAACGGCGATCAATCATGACAAGCATAATGGGCAGCAACAGATAAGTCGCGCACCAACAGGCCAACATACCCAATGAGCCGATAACAGCAAACTCGTTGAATCCGCGAAATGTCGTGGTCAGGAGCGATGCATAACCCACCGAGGCCGCCACCGTGGCCGCAAGTGTCGCTGACCACGTGCATCGCACGGCCATAATGACCGCTTCTGTCGGCGTCGCGCCGCGGCGGCGTTCATCCGTATAGCGAGCGGTCAAAATGATGCCGGAATTAATGCCGTTGCCAGCAACGATGGATCCGAGGAATGCGGTGCTGCTGCAGAGTGACTTGACAAATAGGGAAGCAATACCAAAACCCCAGGACGTGCCGATTGCGAGCGGAAACGCAATGCACAGAAGCGCGCCCCACCACCTAAAGAACAGAACGACCGCGCCTGCTATCCCGAAGATTACCAGTACCGCTGAAACACCGATGTCCGATTTCAATGCAGAAAGTTCTTCTACGGCGATGGCAACGTCTCCCGCATAGCCAACTTGTAGTCCTTGGGATTCCCGAGCTAGTGAGGCGACCTCCTTCTTGATGTGTTCAAACATCGGCCCGATCGTTTCCACACCTGTATCTGCAGTGGCGAGAAACACCAGGACAATGGCCGTGCGACCATCGTTGGAAACGAGACGATCCGCGGGAAAACGACCGGCAAAAGGGTCCTGTTTCTTCACGCGGTCATGCAGAACCGAAAGGGCTGATTCAGTATTCACAGCGGTTTCAAGCGAAGGGAAAAGCAGTGACGCGCCACTTCGCTGGAACTCAACTAGATTTGCCATTTGCTCATTCAATTGGCGAAGATCTTTGAGCGGAATATAAAGTGGACCGTATTTACGTACGAATCGCCGCTCGGCGCTCACATCGGTACGAACGCTGAGAATGAGGTCGGGTCGTGTCGTCGCGTATGCGCGGATGCGGTCGCCCAACTCGGTCGCAAACGCTAGCGGCGGGCCACTGCTGGTGCCACTTATCACGATTCCCAGATGCTGAGAGCCTTCCATACGCTTGCGCAGCGTCTGGGCACCGCGAACCGCGGGCGAATCGGCCGGCAAGAGTGCTTCGAGATCAGACCTTAGGTTCGCGTACAGGCGCACGGCGGCGAGTCCAGCTGGAACTGCAGTTGCGAGGGCCAATCCGAGTACGGTGACGCGCAAGCGGCGGCTCGTCACGAGTTTTTGAATCCACACTGACGCTTTCATGAGATGTAATCCATGAGGCGCATGGCGGCAGCCACCGCTCGAACCGCGAGCCCGTGTAGGGGCTTGCACGGCAGCTTGGGCAGATCGTCTCGGAACCACGCGAGTCCGCCTTCACCCGTGACCGCATCGCTGCGAGCCAGCCGGTCGCTAATCCAGCTGCCAGCGGCTACGCCCAATGCGAGACCGTGCCCGCACCATCCGATGGCGTGAAGAATATTTGGAGCTTCCGAACACCTGCCGATGGCCGGCAATCCGTCGAGGACATAGCCGATGGTGCCGCTCCAGCCATGCGAGACCCGGATGCCTTCGCGAGCCAAGTCTGGAAAAGTTGCGAAGAGAAGGTGCCGCAGGCCTTTTAACGTGCGCGCCGGAATTCGTTCCGCGCGCGCGTTTTCGACCGGGCAGAACCGTGGCGGACCTCCACCGAAAATGAGGCGATTATCGCTCGATAGCCGAAAGTAACTGAATATTCGACGCGCCTCCACTACGCCCTCCCGGCCGGCCCATCCAATGTTGGCCAGCAAGGTGGTGGGTATCGGCTCAGTAGCGAGCGCCTGCAATTGCAGCGCTATGATGCGACGACAAGGCCGCCCCAAATTGGGCGCGTAACCGGCGGTGGCAAGCACAGCCTGATCGGCAATCACCTTTCCGCCACCCACTAGCGACAAGCATGCCTTGCCGTCGTCGGCACCACCGGTCAAAGCGCGCACCGGGCTGCATTCAAAAATGCGCGCACCACGAACTGTCGCTGCCCTGGCGAGTCCAGCCACCAGCTTTCCGGGATGCACGATCCCAGCAAGGGGCAGCCGAAGCGCCGCGGGCCCGTCAATTCCATTGCCCGGTCTAGGAGGCAACCGTATGTATTTCGCCAAGCGGTTGTCAAATAGCGACTCGACCAACAATCCGCGGGCGTTAAGCCAATCTGCCTGAGCGGATAGGCGGCGACGCCCGGCGGCGGAACGCGCCCAAAGAATCTGACCGGTAAGAGACAGGTCGCAATCGATATGTTCCGTTGCGATAAGATCGCCAACCATTTTGACGGCGCGCAGTGTGGCTCGATAGAGCGCCTCCGCACCGACATCGCCTAGCCGCTTGATCAATGCGAGCAGATCTTGGCCTACCCCGGGCCCCAACATACCGGTGTTGCGACCCGAGGCACCAGAACCTACAGTCCCGGCCTCCAGCACTACCACGTGAAGAGTCGGATAACGTAACAGCAAGTGATAAGCGGTCGACAACCCGGTGACGCCGCCACCTACAATCGCGACGTCGGCACGAATGGTTTCCTGCGGGAAACTCTCATACCGCACGCGCGAAATCTCGTTCCAAACAGGAGACTCAATCATGGCGATTCCCGGGTAAAATGTGGATTCCGAAAATTCGCTGCCACCAGATACTCATCTTGTGTCTGCGATAGTCAACCGGCTTCCAAATTCATCGCACCTTTATCCGTAGCGACCGCGGAAGAAGTCTTAACTGGGCCGGCAGGCGGCCAACACTTTCGCCGTCAAGCTCCAGCAGCACCCGGGAAGGACTTGTGGCAGCCACTTGGCACGCTCGAAATAGTTGGGTGCCTGCTTCGTGAACATGAGCACCGTTGTATAAGGATCGTCGCTTGCTGATAAAATCCAGCACGCCGAAACCTGACCACAGTGTCACATCGAATTTCCCATCATCGATCGAGGCATGCGGGGCGACATTTATGCCACCACCGAAATACTGGCCATTGCAAATCGCGCAGTTGGTAACTGAATATTCGTGTGCTGGTTCGTCGTTCAAAGCTACTGTGACGATTTGATCGTGGTAGACGAGCAAGCTCCGCACTGTCGCCAGAGTAAAAGCTAATGAGCCGCTGGCGCGCTTGAGCGTCGGAGTGACCACGCGGGCGACTTGTCCGCTGCAGCCAAATGAAGCAACGTTGAGAAAGACTCTCTCCACGGTCTTTCCGTTGTGATCGATGTAACTGGCGTGTCCCACATCAATGGATCTGTTCTCGCGACCACCTAGTCGTGCACACGCCTCGTGGAGGCTGGATGCGCCGAGGGTCCTGGCAAAGTCGGAACCCGTGCCCTGTGCGACAATTCCCAGAACCGCAGCCGGTGCTACTGCGCGACCATCCTGAAAGAAGCCGCACACGACCTCGTTTAAGGTTCCGTCCCCGCCAACCGCCACAATCATCTCAAAGCCGTCTTGAAGTGCCCGGTTGGCTAAACTCGTCGCGTGTAATGGTCCTGCGGTAAAGGCGTGCTCGAAAGGGCCAATCGCGTCGCCAATCAATGAACCTATTTGTCCCCAACGTCGGCCGGTGGCGCCGCCGGCAGAGGCCGGATTGACGATGACCATCGCGCGCAGTCTGTCCCCGTTGGACATCGCAACTTATAAGGACCGAGTCAGGAATAGAAGATCAAAGACGGCGCGCACCGATAAAGGATTAGCGGCCAGGTATTCGCGCTCAATAATGTCCGGTGTCCACTTGAGCTTATAGTGTGCTTGGCTCGCCGCCGGATAGATGGCAGCCCCATACCGGTACAGGAGGGGCACTGCCCAGGCGGCCAAGCGGTTCGCACCCGGAAACTCAGGGCCTCCTACGACAAATGGCGTGAAGCCAAAATGCAGATACGGCGCACCCTCAGAGATCATGACCTCGATCGCCCGTGCATTACAAAGTTCCAGGGCACCGGGCGGAGCGGAGGGTAGCCGCCGACTTAGGTCATGCAGGTAACCCGGTGCGCGCCCCCAGGAGGGAACGTAGGTGATGAAGGCCACGCACCGGTCAGTCGGATCAATGGCTGCAAAAATCCGCCGACGCGCGTCTTCTGGCGGACCGATCTCGCCAATCATGAAATCAAGTTCCTTCTTGTTCTTGGCCTTGAGCCACTCCGCACTTACTTCATGCAGCTCGCCGAACGTCATTTCGTTGCGAGGCCAATCCACGCCAAACTCAACGGCCCTCAGGCCAGATGCCCGGGCACGACTGATTTTGTTGCGCAACTGCATTTTCCTTGTGCCGCGGAGCGTGAAGTTTCTCAGTGAAAGGCCAAAACTAGTGCCGACCTGGTTGATCGAGAATCCGCGATCGCTAAACAGCTGCACCTGCTCAGCACGCAACTGAACAACCAGCACGCGCCGCCGGCGGCTGGACGCAAAGGCGAGTAAATGGTCAAGCAAAACGCCCCGCTGTGATTGGGGCGCCTGGACTCCACCCAGGGCAATCACATGTCGCCCCTGTTCCCTAAAGGAAATGAATCCGCTGATTCCCGGTACTGTGAAATGTTGATTCCTCGAAGAAAGCGTAAGAAAGCCGGATGGATGATCAATCAGATCCTCCATGGATTCCTCGCGTCGGGGCAAAATCATATTACTGGTCGCGAGCGCCACATCCTGCTCCTTGGTGGTGATGAATGGCCGAGCATGCGTTCTGAAAGGCTGTGGATAGGTGGCCGGACGGGACTTTTGGGTCGTCAGCATCGGGCACAGGCGTGCTAACCCAGCAGCGATAATCCCTCGGTCGGATAATTAGCATCAGCGCCCAACTGCACCAACATTAAGTGCCTGCGCCAATGCCGGCGTTCGACGCACGCGCCAGATTCTGGCGTCAACTAGGTAGTGGTGAAACGCGACCCCCCAACACAGGCCAAGCACAACGTTACGGGCCGTTTCATTAGTCAGGGCGACCGCGGCAGGGACTCGTAGCCCATACCAAACGAGGCCAAGCAGTAATCCGCCCGCAAGGTAAGGGACGAGGCCACCCAAGGGGCGGCGGCCGCGACCCGCTTCGTACTGCCAAACGATGCGATGGTATTGGAGGTTGTGGAAAATGGTGAGCGTGGCGAGGATAGTGAGCAAATGAGAGAGCAGAGCGAATACCAGCACGTGAAACACGATCACAATGGTCAGCAGCAAGTGTTTTGGCCCAGGACGGAACTGCCCGTATCGGCCAGTAACTGCAAGCAACACGGCCGCTCCCATTAACAAGCAGAACGCCACATCCAAAATGAATGCTAATTGGGGCAGAAGAGCAACGGGGACGAGTTGCGGCAGCCCACTGTGAAGGTATGCTTCGCTAAGAGAAAAGCGCAAAAACGGATAAAGGCAGCCGACCCAAAGAATAAAGGAATCGAGCAATTGGCCGCGCCGATTATTTTCGCCGGCTCGCCTGCGATAAAGCACGAGAAAACCGTAATGCTGCCTCACTAGATGCCAGTAGGCCCATAGGTAGGCAGCGAGGAGAAAATAGCTGAATAGTGCCCCCCGCAGCTGTAGCGCTGCATCGGCGACTGCGAGAGCCGGGCCAAGCGCGAAGATCAGCCACCACCGGGGCTTGGGAATTCCGGCTCTGGAATTCGTGTCGGGAGCGAGATAGCTGCGCGCATAAGTGGCCCAAACGTGCGTGCCATCGAACAGCACCCCCCATAAAAAGACGACAAGAATGACCGGATCGCTCGGGGAAAGCTGCGCACTATCGGGAAAGGGAGCGGCAGCAAAAAAGGCCAGCAGAATAATCCCGGCAATGACCGAGCCCTGAAACCAGAGCAAGTCATCGCGCCGCGAAATTATCCATGGCGAGGAAGGGTCATTGCTAACCATATTGAGGCTCCGGACTAGTTGCAAAGGAGGACCAAATCCGATCTTGAACGAAGGACCCCAGCGGTGACGAAGCGAACGCAAAGGCGCAGCGATGCAAGGCATTGCCGACCGGGCCGCCAAGGGCAAATAGCAGACTCATCCAGTGCGAATTGCGGATAATTGCGGCATTGTGAGGGCGTCGTTCCCGTTCGTAGGCGGCAAAGCAGGAGTCGATTTCGGCGGTCGTGGCGTTGTTCTGGAGGGCAATGCCCAGATGGCGGGCAATCGATGCAGCGTCCTCTATCGCCATCGTCATTCCCTGCGCCATTACTGGGTTGATGACGTGCACTGCGTCGCCGAGCAGCACTGCGCCGTGCGCCGAATAGCTCGGCGCATGTGCGCGCCACAGCTTGTACAGATGAGCCCCTTCGGCAACCGGGCGGCGGTCGGCTAGCAGAGGGGAGCGATGCTCGATGTGCGAGTATTTCTTGTCTATTGAACCGGAACGAAACAAGTATTCATGCTCCGAGCGAATTATCGCCGCGAGACCGAGACGGTTGACACCCGGAACGACCAACACGCCGCCATCGGGATGCAATTCAGTGCGCAGTACATCGGGCATGCCGACGGGCCGGTCGATGTCCACAATGAATAAACTGTGGTTATAGGGAGCGCGGCGAACTTCGATCCCTAGTCCTTCCCGGACGATTGACTTCGCGCCGTCGGCGCCAATTACCACCCGGCAGCTCAGCTCCTGCTCGTTTCCGTCGCTTCCCTTAATCAAGACGCCTTGGACACGACCGTCTTCTTTGATCAGCGACAACACCCGCGTGCCGTAGCGGACTTCAACTCGCCCAGTTGCTATTGCCGACTCGACAAAAGCGCGCTCGACTTTGGGGTGTGGCAGCACGAGATACGGATCGGCGACGTTGGGCAAAGCCAGTGGAACATTCAGCACCAGGCCATCGCGATAATGGAAAAATTGCATCGTGTTTATCGGGCGAGCCCCCGCCGTGTAACATCGGTCCAATGCACCCCATCCCCTAAGAAGCGCGGTCACTGGGGGAAGCAGGCTTTCACCGCGGTTGATATTGCCTGCGCCCGGATGCCGTTCGATGAGCAGCACGCGAAGTGCGCGGTCGTGCACAAGAGCCAAGGCGCAGGCCGTGCCCCCGACTCCGGCTCCGACAATGATGACATCGTAATCGAACTGCTGAACGGCGCTGCTCATTGGTCGTCTCCTATCGCTCTGGTCGCTTATTGGGTTCGAAGGGCAGCGGCCAGGGTTTCGAAAAATTGCCCAGCAAACCGCGATCGCCAGACAGGTGAATCGGCACTGCGACCATTGCCCATTCCGGGCCTCCGGAGGCCAGCATCCAGAGTGCGACGATGGCGCCCTCGACAACGTAGCTATGGGTTAGGTTGTAGAGCAGATGATAGATGCGCGGGATCCGTTGGCCCCCGGAACTGCGAAACGCCACTGCCCCTGGCAAATAGCCGACTAAATCGATAAGTAAAAATGCGGCGATAAACCGGCTCCAGGAGATATCCTCAAAATGCGCGACCGCCAGGGACGTGAAAATTGCGACTATGGCAACGTGTTCGGCGCGCATCCACCATGAAGCGCCTCGATCCGGGACAAATGCTGTGCTCATTGCTGCTCCTCAGGCCGCATCCATGACAAGCGTCGGGTCTTGGTCGGGCGAATAGTCGCGCGTAGGCCGTGGTGAAGCGAGATGGAAACCGTGGCGGCTGGCGAGCGTGAGTATGTGATCCACTTCTGCCAACGACACGTTGTAGCCGACACCAAAATCACGGGTTTCTCCCGCCAGAGCCAACAGAATTGTTTCCGCCAGGCAGGCGAGCGTGACGCCGGGAGGCAAGTTGTTGAGATTTCCGACTCCGAACTTGATATTGGGATCTGGCAACGCGACCTGTCCGCCATCAAAAACGAAGAGATCATGTCGGGCGCGAGTTGCCGCGGACGTGTCAGGCGGCTTGGCCACGTCGCAGATGATTGTGCCTGGCGCGAGCGATGCGGCTTCGAGCGCCGGCCGAGCAGCAGCTGTGGCCGTCAAAATGATTTGGCAGTCTTTGAGTACCGAAGTGTCGTTAGCAATTTCAACTGCGGGAAGTTTGATTCTTAGTTCATTGGCCAAGGTTTGCAGTGCTATCACTGTTCGACTCGGGTTGCCTACCAGCACCAGGCGCCCGAGTTGCTCGCGCGCAAGCAAGCGCGCACAAAGGCTGCCAACCGAGCCGCGAGCCCCAACCACAGCGACGCAAGTTTGGCTCAGCCGCAAACGCCGAGCTTTCGCTGCGGCCAATATTGCTTTTACCGCCATTCCCGCGGTAAGCGCATTGCCGGTCGTAATTGCGGGTCCACGTCCGCAGGCTGAAAGCCCGCGCCGGCTATAGGGGGCGGTATGCCCGCCGAGACCGACGATGCGTGCCCCCAGGCTTGCTGCCAGATCGACCGCCCTGTTGATTTCCTGTGCGGTTCGGCGCAGGCCTCGCGACGCCATTTCCTCAGGCAGGATTGGCAGAGCCAAGATGAGTCCGTCGACGCTCTCGCCAGTAGCCGAAAAGATAGTTGGCGCACGCATGACCACTCCCGGAGCGAATGCGCTGGTGTAGGCGCATACGCGCCGCAGAGCCTCATCATTGAAACCGCGAAGCGATGGGTTGGTCACTTCGATATCCTCAGGACGAGTGTAGTGCCCCAACCACGCGTACTGCGGTTTCGGTGCGTCTTTGGGTAAGCGTGTGAGCAATAGCGGGGCGGGGCCCGGATATTCGGTGTCAACTACGGAGGGATAGCCATCAAACGCGCCGATTGCCCGCAGGATGGTGCCGGTCGTGTCCTGCTGAAGCGCACGGAAAACTCCATCGATCATCTCGAGTGCCATCTCCAGTTCTTGCTGCGAGATGATGAGGGGAGGTGTTATCCGAATCACGTCGGAATTCCCAAGAGTTGGAAGGACCAGGACAGAGCCTAATTCGGCGACCGTTGCCGCCACTGCATAGCTGTATAAACCCTGATTCGCGAGAAACGACAGAAATGTGCCCTGTTCTTCGCCAGGGGAGCGTAACTCGATAGCGCTCATTAGCCCGCGACCGCGCACGGCAGCAATAAACTTCGGATAACGAGCGGCCATCTGATTGAGATAGTCCAACAGAATTTTGCCCCTGCGTTCGACGTCTGCGCAAAACCCGTCGTTCGTCAGTATTTCCAGTACCTTCAAACCGACTCGGCAGGCAACATTATTGTTGGCGAACGTGGAGGAGTGCAGGAGCGAAAACTGTTCATCCGAGAACGCGAGCGAGCTGAAACAGCCGCTGAGTGGGAATAGACCGCCGCCAAGCGCTTTGCCGAGCAACAGTACGTCTGGCTCGATCCCATCGTGTTCGCAGGCAAAAAGTCGCCCAGTCCTGCCGAGTCCTGTTTGAATTTCATCCAGGACCAGCGCTACGCCGTACTGTGAACACAAATTGCGGACTCGCTTGAGATAACCAGGTGGTGGAAGATGAACGCCGCGTTCTCCCTGAATGGGCTCAATGAAAAAAGCGGCAATCTTGTCCCCGTCGTGGCTCAATCGATCCTGGAGCGCATCGGCATCGCCGAACTCAAGGAATTCAACGCCCGATGGCGATGGACCAAATGGGTCGGCATATTGCCGCTGCCCGGTAAGTGCGAGAGCTCCCATGGTCTTGCCATGAAAGGACCCTCTTGCAGCCAGAATGATGGACCGCCCGGCCCGCCTACGGACCAGCTTGATCGCCGCCTCAACGGCTTCCGCCCCCGAAGTTGTGAATATGCCACGGGACAAATTTCCCGGAGCCAGTTCGCCAAGCCTGCGGGCAAGTGCTTCAGCGTGACGGGCACGATATGGCTGAATCATGGCTGGTTCGCCACTGTCCAGCGCGGTTCGCGCTGTGTCTATTATTTGGGGTGCATTGTGTCCAAAGGCCAGCACTCCGTATTGGGCATAGCAATCCAGGAAATGCCTGCCGTCTGCGTCGATCAACCAGACTCCATCGGCGTGCTCCCATATACGGTCCATTCGTAGCAGCGCGAACAGCCTGCGAAGTGTGGGATTCAGTCGACTGTGGCTTTTGGACTCACTTTGTACTCGTTCAAGCACGATAGCTCGCCTCGTTGACCTCGTTTCGGTCGATCGTGGTCGACTTCTACAGAAGAGTTCCGGTCCAAAAATGTGCAGACGTGCAGATGTGCTTTTTTCGGATACGGCCGCTGGCCGGCAGAGCAAAAGGGCGCGCGCGAAAGTTATAGAGTTCAGAACGGAACTGAGCCGTTACCATCAGCCGCAAGCAAATGAATGCGGTTTGTAAAGAATATAAAAACATGCTCCTCCTGATATTGTGGCTTTTCTGCCGCCAGCGGTTGCGCTGGGTTTGGCCATTACTCTGTCGCATGGCGCATTACGGATGGGTAACGATTCGGTAACAGATTGCTTACTTGTTTACCACCGCTGCTTGTAAGCGATTTGTAACCGATACGTTAGCGATTGGTAAGTCACGGTTTGGTACCGTGTTTATCGGCAATAAGACAGCCATTTGCACTAAATGCAAATTCAATATGACTTTTAGCGCAATTCGAATTCGAAACACGGTCGAGCTACTGGAGTACATAACCGTGAGTGCCGGCATGATGTTCGGGGCTTCCTGTTTTTTGGTCCTTGGATTCATCGCCGGATCCAACTCTATCCGCGACATAGTCTTGGCAATCGTCATTGCGGCGACTCTATGTCTATCTGTTGCTTATGCCGTTGGCGAAATGGCCAGCCGCTTTCCTTCGGCGCCCGGCATTCGCACCTACATTAAATGCGCATTCGGGGACGAGGCCAGCCTCTTTTTTACTTACCTATCGTTATTGGTCACTATTCTTTTTGCGGGCATCGAGATGAAGGTGTTTTGGGACGCCTTGTGGCCGGGAACTTCACCGCATGCGCACGCAGTAGCGACGTTCGCGATGATTGGCGTATTGGCTTATCTGAATATCACCGGGCGCGAGCTGCCGCGCCTGATTCAGGTGCTTTTTTGCTCGGCGCTTGTGACAGCGACCATTGCGGTATCCTGGGTTACCATGACGAGAATTGACACGACGCTTGGCTACGTGCCAATTGGTCCGCAAGCATCGTTGATATCTGCGATCGGCATATCTTTCTTTGTTTTTATTGGTTTCGAATGGGTCACGCCGATTGCCAAGTCGCCGGAAGCGTCGCGACAGCTAATCCCAGTAAGCATGATTATTGCAATTGCAACACTGGCGATAACCTACCTGCTTTTTGCGATGGCTCTGAATTTGGCCTTGCCACATGCCGACTTGCTGCAGTCCAAGGCGCCTCATATATTGCTAGGCGCGTGGCTGTTTCCGGCTCACGGATTGCTGATGATGCAGTGCCTGTCCGTTCTGGCATTGGTAACTATTTTAAACGCTGGAGTCATTGGGGCTTCCCGCCTGCTTTATTTCTTAGCTCGAGACCGATCATTCTTTGGGTGGTTAAATGAGCGCTTGTCGATCCTTAATTCCAAAGGTGTTTCGTCCGCCAGCGTCGCGCTGCTGTGCGGTCTTTGCTTGCTGTCTTGCCTATTGGAGATTTATCTGGACGCTGCCCAGATCATTGCTCAGGTATGTGCTGGCCTCTACTGCCTGGTCTACTGCGCGTTTCTTGCGTCACACATCCGGCTGCGCAGACAACCCGTGGATAGGGCTTTGTTTCGCAGCCCATTGCCGATCAGCCTTTATTATGTATTAGCGGCTTTCCTGTTAATGCTTGGCATTGCGACGTTTCTTGGTTCAGTGAATCAAATTCCAATTAGGCTTCCGTGGCTCGCCCTGATAGTCTTTCTGTCCGGTGCCGCAGCTATTCGCGTCGCCAAGTCACGGCGCATCGCAGCATATCGAAGGACCTGATGAGGCATCACCATGTCAGCACGATCATCAGCGCCGTCATTGTCAGAAACACTTGAGAAATTTCGCTCGACGGTAAACGGCGATTCTCGCTTGACGAATATTTTGCGAGGTTGGGAGCCAGTGATCATGATCGAGGTACCCAACGCAGGGTGGAGGCGATATCTTCCCGTTCACGAATGTCGCATTGCCGAGATTACATCGGATTTCAAAGACGCTTCGCATATTGTCCGATTGCGATCTTCCGAGGAAACATTAATTGCGATCTTTGACGGTCGATACAACCCGGTGGAGGCTTTTTTTAACGGAGAATTAGAATTATTTGCGACCGACAATGACCAAGTTAAGCTTGACGCCATCAGCCTAGTGCTGTGGGGCACATAGATCCTATCTTACCAATGAATCCGGAACCCATTATGAACTCCAGCAATTCAGACCGGCAGCTCGACGCCGAGGCCGTGCCCAGTCGAGAGACACCGACATATAGCGTTCAAAATTGGGCCAATGGCAGGTGGGATATTCAGCAGTGGCTCGAACGGACCGCATGGCGAACGTTGAAGGATACAGAATATGGGCGTCCGAGGGTAGAGAATGGCATCTTACCCGAGCTATTCAGCGACGGGCTGCTGCGACAGGTTTATTTGATCGATATCGCTACGTTCATCGAAGCGGAGCGGACATCGTTTGAGGCAGTTGCCGGTCTGCTGCGCTGTGCTCCGGATGAGAACAGTAAAATTTATCTCGGTACCCAAGTGATGGACGAGTGCCGGCATTTTGAGGTCTTTTGCCGCCGCATGGCTGATTTTGGTATTTCTCCCGAACTGCGCAACACGCTTGTCAGACGTTATGCGACTCCCGCGATCAGGAAGTTTTACGACTTGGTGCTCGAGCAGGTGGATAAACGGGATTTTATTGCAGGTTGCCTGGCGCAGAACATTGTGATGGAAGGCATGTCCTACCCGGTCTATCGATATGAGATCAAGTACTGGTCGAGGATCGACCCCTCTTTAAGTCGGATCATTCGTGGTGCTTTTGCCGATGAAGTGCACCATGTTTCCTATGGAGAAGCAATCATCAAGGATCATATAAAAGGACTCGATCCAGCCAAGAAATCAAGGCTGCAGGCTCTAATAAGGGAATTTTCAGGACTGATGACGGAAGCGTTCGAGCAGGTGATCAGTCACTATATCGGCTTGTACCAGGAATGTGCGAACCAGCATATGTCGCTGATGGGCAATGTAGAAATTTTTCCGGGAAAACTCATGTCTTCGGTATCGGAGGAAGATCAGGCACGTCTGCTCCTCAGGGAGATAACGCGCGAGCATGCTCAGCGCGCAGCCCGAATTGGACTTTCCCCAATCTGATCCCGCCAGAGGTGAAGACGTGGTAGAACAACTCCTTTGCCAGGGCTAGTGGAGTAACTACCTAGAGGGCGCCATGGGAAAATTCCTTTTGTTGATGCTTTTGTGGCTGCCAGCCTGTCTGCTGTTCCTGGCCTTCTACGAGTACGTGGCTCACCGATGGCCTCTGCACGAGCTGAATCGGCATACGTGGCGCCTCGAATTCGTATCGGACCACAAGGTGCATCACCGCCTCTACGCCCATCGGTTCCAGGGCGACGAGGTGCCGGCCTGGTATGACGCCCTGCACGTACGCGGCCTGATCGCGTTGCTTTGGTCGGGCCTTCTCATGGTGCCGGTCTATGCCTGGTGGTCGAGGCCGCTAGCCGTTACATTCGTGCTGTCAGCGGTCGCGCACGGAATTTTCTTGCAGTGGATCCACGTGCAGATGCACCAGCCGAGCTGCGCCTGGCTTACGGCGACCCGCTATTACCGCTTCGTCCGGGACTTCCACACGGCTCATCACCGGCAGGCGCGAAGCAACTACGGCTTCGTGTTCGCGCCGCACTTCGACCGACTTTTCGGCACAGAGGCAAGGAATCGCGTCGTGGACTCCGTCAGTTCGCCGCCAGTCCGATGCGGCGGCCGCGAATAGGGTTTAGATCTTCCGGTCGTCTGCGCGTCCAAATAAACCAAATTCCCCGTGTGGAGTTATTGAGCGCGATAACGCCCCGCTCTTGTTAGATGCTTTGCCAATTGATTCACTGTTTACGCTCGTACCGGAGGCACACGGGTTGCCAGAAACACGATAGCAGCGCGCGCAGCACGATCGGTTTCATCGGTAAGTTTGCGCAACCGGTCGCTGATTTTTACCGGGTAGGGCGAACGTTGGTCCAGCGCCTTCAATTCGGCGGGCAAGTGTTGCAGGGCAGCCCCGCAGTGGGCGCGCGACTCAGCAAGCGATGGCACGGGTGGAAGGCGGCTTCCCCCGCGCATTACCGGGACGATTAGCGGTACACCTTTGCATTGATCGCCTTCTACGGTTATTACATCGCCGCTTGCATGCCCGCGCTCATCGAAGTGCCGAAATACCTGCTTTCGACCAGGCCAAGTGGCCTTGCCCTCCGAACGTTTCCTGCGAGGACGTCCAGCGTACTCCTGCAACTTATATGCACAGTCCAGCGCCGGTGCATCTTCTGAGGTTACTAGGCTGGTTCCGACGCCGAATCCATCAATCGGTGCTCCCTCCGAAACCAGGCGATTTATGAGTTGTTCGTCGAGACCCCCGCTCGCGAATATGTGGATCTGCTGCAAGTCCGCTTCATCTAGGATTTGTCGCACGCGCTGCGCATGTTCCGCGAAATTGCCGCTATCGATTCGCACTCCTCGGACCGTAATGCCCTCACGTTCCAGCTTGCGGGCCAGTTCGACAACTTTCGCAGCGGCGGCCTCGGTGTCGTAGGTGTCGATTAGCAGCACAGTGTTTTGGGGATGAGCGCGCGCGAAGCGCTCAAAAGCAAAGAATTCGTCGTCGTGCGCCTCAATGAACGAATGCGCCATGGTGCCGTAGAGCGGTATACCGAATCGTTTTCCGGCAAGCACAGTAGCGGTTCCGCCGTAGCCCGCGAGATAGCTGGCGCGCGCAGCAAGCAGGCCCGCTTCTGCGCCGTGAGCGCGGCGCAATCCGAAATCTACCAGCAGTTTTCCCGGCGCCGCCAGCACCGCCCGCGCGGCTTTCGAGGCAACTATTGTTTCAAATTGCAGGAGCGCTACGATTCTTGTCTCTACCAGTTGCGCCTGGGGGAGCGGCGCGGTCACGCGCAAGATCGGCTCCTGCGGGAAGAAAGGCGTGCCTTCAGGCATGGCATCTACGTCGCCAGTGAAGCGCAATTCCGCCAGCCAGTCTAGAAACTCCGGACGGAAGCGATATTCCTTTTCGAGCCAACCCAATTCCTCCTTGGCAAATTTAAGGTTTTCCAGGAAGCAGAGCACTTGGTCGAGACCGGCGGCAATGAGAAAATTTCGGCCTTGCGGCAGTTTGCGCACGAAAAACTCGAACACAGCAGTATCTTGCATTCCGTATTCGTGATACGC
>DASPRE010000048.1:0-6159 GCA_035624615.1 Burkholderiales bacterium
GGTCGAACAAAGCCCATTTCTGCTTTGCATGCCCACCATCAAAATCAAACCGCAGCCTCCAATCAGCTGCGACAACAACCTTAGCGACTGAATCTTTCAAATGGCTGGTGTCGTATGGAACAAGGGATATGCCGCGACAGGAACGATCCAAGGCAAAAGCCGTTTTCACGTGGTCATTGAATTCCAGAACTTTCAAACCAACGGCCACTCTGTTCGAGCAATGTGTTAAGTCACACGAGGCATTCGCGGAAATAAATCCATAATTTTCGTCAAGTGCCACAACGGGCTGCTGCTTGGCCCCGTTGCAAGCGGCAACCAGCATTATGAGCCACATTACGTGCAATTGTTTCATGTATTTCTCTAAAAGAGCCTCGGCTGGCGTACCTAAAAGGATACGCTATCAGTTTGCACTTTTGGCGTCCACGATGGCGATACAATCGCTTTTCGGGGTACATCTGGCCAAATACCAGACAGATCGAACGTCCGCTATCGACCCAAAGTGGACGTTCAAAGTCTAAATTTACTGCTCCGCTGTGGGCGGCGGGAATGGAATGCGCCCTCGCTCCGCGGTCAAGGCTTAACCGGGGCAACATTGACACCAATCTTGTAAACGAGCTCACCGCCGTGGTACGCCGCGGTAATAAGCACGGCGACGCCGACAATCCCAACAGCAGCCAAGACCCAGCCGCGCCAGCCTTTCAACGAGAATTGGCGCCACCAGGCAAGCACCCGAACGATTGTGATGCCGGCAAAAATCCACATCGTCGCAAGGCCGAATTCTTCGTGCTCCTCCAAAGGAGCGCGCGGAAAACCTAGTTCGATCGCTTTGTCCAGAGCCATATCTCCAACGATCGCGGCTGCCACCGCGAATAGCGAGCCCAGGAACAAAGCGCCCAAGGCGACTTGAGGAAGGCACTGGCGCTCGCTCAGATCGCGTCCAACGCTGAGATTGAAAACGTCTAATGCTACGGCCACGGTGAAAAGAACAATTGGAAAATGCACGAGAATGGGATGAACATGTACGGCATCGATAATCATGGTTTCACCTTTTATTTGATTGCCTTTGCCATTACAAGCAGCAAACACATAACCAAGATATCTTCGTTGCAAAGAAAATTAATTGATATAGGTCAAACGTTCACGATTCCATCCTGGAATTCTCGGAGCACGGAATTCCTTCCAGAAGAGTTTCGAATTTGAACAGCGACCCACTCGGCCTTACGTTGCGTAGCCGCACAAAATCATTAGACATCAGTTGGCACGCATATATATCTAAGCGTCCTCGCTCAAATGGACCTTTCTCGAGTGCCCGCTTTTGGTCGAAAGCGGACGTTCGCGAATGACAGCTTCCGGCTGCGTGGTTATTTTCGAGGGAGGACGGTAGACAATGAACGAATGAGGCATGGCGTGACCTGATTCGTGAGGCAGCAAAGGCGGCGAATTTGCCGAATAAGACCTGCGCGTATACACTACGGCACTTTGCTATCACTGATATGGTAACCGGCGAACGCGATATTTTTACAGTCGCTAAGATTTCTGTCACATCGGTGAAGTTGATCGAGAAGCACTAAGGGCATTTGGTACACGAACACGCGCGAAAAGCGCTTGATGTACTAGCACTCGGGTAGATTACATATGTATATCACTAACGAACATTGCCATGGCCGACAATTCGATAACCAAACAGCTTACGAGCGAGCGTGATACGCTTCGAGAGGAGCTTGCGAAATTAGAAACCATAGCAGGCATTCGAGAAAAGGCAGAGGGGGCACGGGAAGGACCAGACATTCTCAATGAGGCTATGGAGGACCAAGCACCTATTGGCATCGAAGCACGTAAACAAGAAAACGAAGATTATTTCGACAACCGGCACGATTATGTTCGAAGACACATTCGTAACCTTTATTTTGACGTTCAGGATGTTGCATTGCGGAGAAAACTAATCGAAGTACATCGGAGCGTAACTGAGAATAGAAGCAAGCTGGTAGAGCAGGGTGTCCTTGAGGCTCAAAAAGAGCTTGATGCCGGAAAGCGTAAAAACGAACTCCTTTCTTGGGTGAAGGCCGGAATTGCTTCAACAGTTTGTATCGGTATCGGATATGCAATTGCTGGGAAGACCGGTGCGATTGGCGGCGCTTTGTTCGGGTTCTTCCCTGGCCAAAAAATAATTGAGGATGCAACGGCAAACGCTAGGCGGAATTACGATGATGCGCAGCGCGCGCTACAGGCGAAGCAAATGTTGATACAGGAATTCGAACTAAGGCCCAGCTACTTTATTGCGGCTGAACGACTTACTGGGGAACGAAGGTTGGAATTCGATTTAGAGTCTGCGGTTAGCAACCGAGCCGCGATTCGGAACAGGCAAGAAGCGCCAGAACTGTAAGAATTACCAAGACTGGCTAATAAACCCGCTTCGGTGAAGAGCCGGTAGAGGTGTTGGCGTTCTCTGTTCCGCCTTAAGTTGTGGGTTCCGTTCGAGAACTCGCGTACTGATCAAAGCAAAAAATGCCGTATCGCGTTACAAAAGGCTAATTTCGTAAACTCGAGATGAAATTGGCAACATGGTTGATCGGCTGTTGCTGGCCGAGACCGGGCTCTCGCAAATGTCTGCTTCCGACCCAAAGCGGACACTCACGAAAGGCATCCAGTGAATTCCCACACTCCACCATCAGAACGCCTGGCAAAATAAAAATTGACCGTAATACGTTGTGTCAATGAGTGATAATTGACCTATGATAGTACCTCGCGTGGGGCAAAAAAATCATGCGACAGAGCTTCATGGTCCTACGGGCCAAGAAAGGAAGAGCGATGCTAAACAGAAATGATTGGAAAAGGTGGCTAGCCGCCGGCCTTTTGGTATTGGGTTCGCACGCCGCGCAAGCTGTTGATAACGAGGTCACGGCCGAAAAAGTAGTTAATGCCATCGAGGGAACATTCGGTGTGACCCCCGGTGAGCGGCGTAACCACACCAAGGGAACGTGTGCGGTTGGTGAGTTTATCGGCACTAAAGAGGCAGCGAAGTACAGTCGCTCGCTGCTGTTTACAGGTAAGCCGATACCCGTCATCGCCCGATTTTCATTGGCCGGTGGCAATCCAAAAGCCCCGGATACTGCCAAGAGCCCGCGGGGAATGGCACTGGAGTTTAAGTTGCCTGACGGTAGTCTTCAACATATAACCATGATCAATACGCCCATCTTTGGAGCGGCAAATCCTAAGACATTTCTTGATCTGATGGTGGCGATGAAACCAGATCCGGCAACGGGCAAACCAGACCCGGAAAAGATCAAAGCATTCAAGGCGAGTCATCCGGACAATTTAGCTCAAGCGAATTTCCTAGCTGACAATAATCCACCCATCAGTTATGCCAATAGTGCTTATTTTGGGCTTCACACCTTCAAATTTATCAATCAGCAGAATAAGACGACTTTTGTGCGCTGGCGCTTTGTTCCTGAGGATGGAGAGAAGCGACTTAGTGACTCGGAAATGAAGTCGTCGCCACCCAACTTTCTCGAGACGTCTCTGATTGGGCGGACTAAAAAAGGGCCGGTAAAATGGGACATGATTGTCTCGATAGGTAAGCCCGGCGACACTCAGGATAATCCAACGGTTGCTTGGCCCGCGGACCGTCAACAGATCAATGCTGGAACGTTGAGCATCGCGCAAGCCATGCCGCAGAAAGGGGCCGCTTGCGAGAAGATCAATTATGATCCGCTGGTAATGAGCAATGGTATCGAGCCTACGAATGATCCGGTACTTCTGTTTCGCTCTCCGGCATACGCAATCTCATTTGGTAGACGGCTTAGTGGGCAGTAAATATGAGTGTTGTTACATGGATGAGAAACCTGGCGCAAGGTGACATTCGCGAATGTCTGCTTTCGACCCAAAGCGGACATTCAACGACTCAAGGTAGCCGGCTTGTTTCTTGATTTCCTCAAATCGTGATCAAAACAGACCGGACGCAATATCGCCGGCCAACCTTGACGGAGAACTCGCGCAGTTGTCGGCACGGCAGCTGAATTACTTGACACTGGTGGCCGCTAGTCTGTAACACCAGCTGCTTAGGTCGTCTGGCCGAGCCGCCTGGCCACCAGCATCGGGCCGTAGACAATTTCAAACAGGCCAAAGGCCGTGATCCAACAAATGCCGGACAACACGACGAGGATTAGCGTGGCGTTGGTGCTCCAGGATGCCGCGACCCGCATGATTGCCGCCGCGTTGATCAAGACATAGATAGCGACCGTTGCCCGATTGGCAGTCAGGTCCCGTCCGGTATGTCCGAGGGTAACGCGTGGCATCACGGCAAGAATCATCGTGCCCATCGCACCAACCGTAAGCGCGTGGATTGCCGACGCGACCGGAACTACGGTGACGAGAAGCGAAAGACCGAGCAGAGCGGTGCCAACCACCACCCAACCATAGCCGACGTGGAGTATGAAGAGGAGCGGTTCCGCCAGAGTGGCACCGCCAGCCCAGCGGGAAAGCCGCCATGCATTGAGCAGGGCGGCAACGAGCAAGATTGTACCGATGAAATGTAGATCGGGAAGTAAGGCCCAGATAATTAGCCCGCCGTGAAGCAACCCAACCGCGGCGCGGTCAACAGCACTGTGAGGAGACGGCAGACGGGCACTGTCGCGCTTGGACAGCCAATTGCGCGTGAAGCTCGGGATAATACGTCCGCCAATTACCGTGATCAGCAAAATAGGAGCTGCCAGGCCAAGCCGCCAGCCCAACCCCGTTGGCACGGCGAAACCCAATGACTCAAAGTGCATCAACAAATCGGCAATGACGAAAACGGCGACAGGTCCGGTCATTAGCAGGCTGCGCCAGTTTCGGGCCGCGATGATTTGGCGGGTAGCCACCGCGAGCAGCACGATCGGAAAAGACAAATCCGCGATAATCGCCAGCCACGCAGGAAGATTGGCCGAAATCAGACAGGCAACACGCCCCAGCAGCCAGAGACCCGTCAGGAGCGCGAGTGGTAGGCCCCTGAATGGAAGACGGTTCGTCCAGTTCGGAATGGCCGTCAGTAAGAATCCGCCGACCGCGGCCATCACAAAACCGAATTGCATCTCATGTATATGCCAAGCGAGGGGATTGAAACGAGTTGGCAATATCAAATAGCCAAGGAAAATGGCGAGCCAGATGACGATGCCCACGATCGCCCAGAGTCCAGCCACGAGGAACAACGAACGGAATGCGTAGCTAAATACTGTGGGTTGTCGCAACTGGCGGGCGCGTTCTTCAATCGCGATGCTCATCTTCCTCCCCGCGTCCTGGTAACTTTTGTTTTGGATGCCCTGAGTGGAGATTCTTTGGCACGTAATAGCTCGCACAGAACTACGGCGTTGTTGTGATGTTCGTCATGCGCTGCGAACAACAACGTGATTCGTCCTTTTTTGGCGAGGCTCTGGATTTCGGCGAGCGCTTGCGGTCGTCGCGCAAGTTCGGATTTATACCGCTTGCGGAATTCCACCCAGCGCTCGGGCCTATGGCCGAACCATTGGCGAAGTGCGGCACTAGGTGCCACGTCCTTAATCCAAAAATCGATGGCTGCGGCATCCCTGCTTAAACCTCTGGGCCAGAGCCGATCAACCAGGATGCGTACGCCGTCCTTCGGTGAAGCCGTGTCATAGACCCGCTTGAGCGTGATCCGCGATGGGTCGGGTTGCCGCGTCATAGAGGCGTCGCGCGTGGTTTAAGCATGGCCATAAACTTACGCCGCGGGGAGACAAGATCGGGGTTTTATTTTGCTTGAATTCAACTCTCAGGTGCAACTTTGATTGATGGAGAGTGGGCAAGCGGATGAAATGCTTCAATTGAACGTCCGCTTTTGGCCGAGAGCGGACATTCGCGGGCGACTGCTTCCGTCCCAAAGCGGCCGTACAATTCACATCTAGATCAAATCGAAAAATTTCAACGACCAAATTGACCCATTGCTGTGCCGCATGCCTAACACCTAAGTGGAGGAAGACCATGTTAGAGTACAAATTCTATTACTGGGATGTGCCGTTTCGGGGAAATTTTATACAGATCTTTTTAGAAGAGGTGCAAGCTAAGTACGAAAGACATGACGCCACTGAGATTTATCCGGAAAGAAGTCTTAAGATCCGCAACCCCGGAATGGCTCCGCCCTATCTTTACGACTGCAAAAGCAAAAAA
>DASPRE010000077.1:0-4404 GCA_035624615.1 Burkholderiales bacterium
AACATGTGCTGTCCACCGTTGATAGATATGTTGGCGCCGGTGATAAACGCCGCTTCATCCGAAGCGAGGTAAATAATTAACCCGGCAACTTCTTCCGGCTTACCCAATCTTCCTACCGGAATCTGCGGCAGAATTTTTGTATCCAATATTTCCTTTGGGATTGCCATTACCATCTTGGTGCCTATATAACCCGGCGAGATCGTGTTGACGGTGACGCCCTTCTTCGCCACTTCCAAGGCGAGCGCTTTGGTGAAACCGTGCATTCCCGCCTTTGCGGCCGAGTAGTTGGTCTGTCCGAACGCGCCTTTTTGACCGTTCACTGAAGACACATTGATAATTCGTCCCCAGCCGCGCTCGACCATGCCATCCACTACTGGCTTGGTCATGTTGAACACGCTGTCGAGATTGGTTTTCATAACCGTATCCCAGTCCACCTTGGTCATTTTCTTGAAAGTTACGTCACGAGTGATGCCGGCATTGTTAACCAATATGTCTATAGGTCCCAGCTCTTTCTCAAATTTTGCTGCCAGCTGCGCGCAGGAATCGTAGTCTGAAACGTCAACTTGCGCGGTATAAAATTCGTAGCCGAGCGATTTCATTTCCGCCTTCCACTGGTCGGCCTTCGTGTTGTGCATTGAATAAGTAGCCGCTACTCGATAGCCTTGGTCCGCCAATTTAGTGCAGATGGATTCACCCAGCCCGCCCATTCCGCCGGTAACTAAAGCAATTCTCTTTTGCGTCATGGTTTTCCCCTCGAAAAAATTAGTTAAGTCACAAAACCCAAATCATGCTGCGCGCTGCACGGACTCCGGTATCTTACAATTTTCTTTTACGTATCGTCCCGGCGCTGCTTCGATCGCCGGATACTGCGCGCCGCCTAGCCTGGTGGGCGCCGGTACGCGCTTGTTGCTTTTTTGTTTCAGCCATGCGATCCAGTGCGGCCACCAGCTGCCCTGGCTGAGTTGAGCGACTGCGAGCCATTGCTCCGGATCTGCTCCATTTGCGCCCGCGCTCCAGTAGCTTCGCTTGCTTTTCACAGGGGGGTTGACCACCCCTGCGATGTGGCCGCTGGCGCTGAGCACGAATTCGATTTTCCCCTTGAGCAATGGAACGGTGGCATAAGCGGATTTCCAGGGCACGATATGATCTTCCTTTGCCGCCAGTATGTAGGTCGGCAGATCGATTTTTCCCAAATCGATCGGAACACCGCACATCGTCAGTTTACCCGGATTTTTCAGATTGTTTTCGAGATACATGCTCCGCACGTAGTACACGTACATCGGGCCGGGGAGGTTGGCACTATCGCCATTCCAGTAAAGCAGGTCAAAGGGATATGGAGTTCTACCCTTTAAGTAATTGTTGACGATGTAATACCATACCAATTCATTGGCGCGCAGGCTGGCGAAGGTCAGAGCAAGATCGCGGCCGGGAACCAGACCCCCATTACCGATCTCCGCAGCGATTTTTTGTACATAGGCAGAGTCAACATAGACACTGATTTCACCGGTATCGGCGAAATCCAGCATGGTTGTAAGCAGTGTCAGGCTGGCGGCCGGGTTTCGCCGTTTCGCGCGCAGGATCGCCAGCGCGCAGGCAAGCAGAGTGCCACCGACGCAAAAACCAAGTGCGTGGAGTTTCTTGGTCCCGGCGATCGCCAAGCAAACCTTGAATGCCTTCAGCACTCCCTGTTCGAGGTAATCATCCCAGGAGAGAGTACCGAGCTCCGGCGGAATATTGCGCCAGGAAATGATAAACACGTTGTTTCCTTGCTCAACGGCGTAGCGCACAAAGGAGTTTTCCGGCCGCATGTCGAGCACATAATATTTATTGATGCAAGGCGGCACGATGAGCAGGGGGTATTGGTCCACCGTTTCAGCAAGCGGACTGTACTGGATGAGCTGAATCAGGTCGTTTTCGAATACCACCTGGCCGCTAGTGATGGCCAGGTTATTACCCACTTGGAACGCGGACTCGTCGGTCATCGAAATGTGGCCTTTTTCCAGATCCTCCAGTAAATTCTTGAGGCCTTTGTTGACGGATTCGCCCTTGGTTTCGGCGGCTAGCTTCAGTACTTCAGGATTGGTCGCCGGAAAATTCGCAGGCGACATGGCATCAATGTACTGGCGGGCAACGAAGCGCAGTTTTTTCTTAAGCTGGGTATCGAGCTTGGCAGAGTCGACTAATTCCATCAGCCACTGCGAAGTTACCAGGTAATACTGCTTGATATAGTCGAAATAAGGAAGCTCGTTCCACTCGGCCGATTGAAAGCGGTGGTCATTTTTATCCGGCTGTGCGACAGGTTTACTTGGCTCCCCGGGCTTGCCGCCCAACATGCATAACCACAGGTCAACCTGTCGTTCGTAATAGCGGTTGTTGATTTCTGTTAACTTTTCTTGGTCAATGGCGGCGCTAAGCCGTTGATAAACCTCCGCCGCATCCAGATTGTACGCGACCGACATATTTTTCAGGACGTCCTGCAATAGTCCTTGATTGGCTTCGAAGAACAGGGGATACGGTTGCGGTTGGGAACTCATGCTGGGGAATAATGCAAGTCAAATAATGGGTGCAGCATTACTTTGCGCTGCCACCAATTGCGCTGTCAAGCAAGCGCCCAAGGTCACGCCGGACGCCTGCTGCCGCTGTGTGCAGGCCGAATCGAACGGACCCGGACCTGACGAGTTCAATCTCGATTGCCGTGGTGCATTTCTTGGCATTTTTACAGGCTGTCAACTCAATTGGCGACGCCGATCGAAGCAGGTGTTCAGCACAACGACACGGGCTGCCAGCCCAATCGAAAGGCTGCCATTACTGCCACGCAGATCGTCCAGCCAAACGCGGGCGTCGTAGACCAGTGGATTCAACTGAAAAATGATTAGCGGTGGTAAACATAGGTCAATTGCTTTTCGTTTCCAGCCAAATCAGCGACGCCATGCGCCCGGTATTGCCGTCACGGCGGTGAGAAAAAAACCTGACGGAGTCAGTGTAAGTACAAAAATTACCGCAGTAAATTCGTTTTACGCCAATACAGCTCAGGCGCAGTCGCGCCAGCATATAAAGATCAGCAAGCCATTTGCCGGGCGCATTGGCAGCAAAGGCCTGTTCTGCACTGGCGTCGCCATGCAGAAATGCCTCACGGACATCTACACCCACTTCATACGCTTTGGGGCTGATCGCCGGGCCCAGGTACGCAAGCAGTGCCTGCGGAGCGACCCGCATCGCAATTACGGTTTTCTCAATAATTCCGGTGGCAATCCCGCGCCATCCGCAATGCGCTGCTGCAACCACCGATCCGCCTGAGTCGCACAGCAAAAGCGGAAGACAGTCAGCGCTCAGTACTGCACATACGTTATTTTCCTTGCGCGCGATGCTGGCATCGGACTCCGCGGGGCGGTGCTTGGCATCGGCGTTTGCGACCTCAGTGCCGTGCACTTGCCTCAGCCAGTTCGGTTCGTTGGGAAGAAATCTGCGCAGCAATTCACGGTTTTGGCGAACAACTAATGGTTCGTCGCCCACCTGATCGCCAAGATTGAAGCTGGCATAACGGCCGTGGCTGAACCCGCCCGCTCGGGTGGTAATCAATGCTTTTACGCAATGCGGTGCTGGCCAGTTCGGAACGATCCAGTCCGCGGGAATCTTCAACGCGGCTCCTTGCGCGCAGATTCAGCTCTCAGCGCGCTCAATAATTGCAGGAAATCGTTCGGTGCTTCAGCCCGCCAGCTCACGGTTTTTTGCGTTTCGGGGTGCAGCAAGGTAAGCTTCAATGCGTGCAGCGCCTGTCGCGGGAATGCCGGTTTTTTATTTCGGGCGGAATATACCGGATCGCCGACCAACGGGTGACCGATGGATTGCAAATGCACACGAATTTGATGCGTTCTGCCCGTTTCCAAAAGGCAGCGCAATAAGGTACAGGTCGCAAAGCGTTCGATCACCTGGTAATGCGTGACGGCGTGTTTGCCGCGTGCAACCACTGCCATTTTGGTGCGTTTCGAAGGATGCCGGCCTATGGGCGCTTCAATTTTGCCGCCCGCCTTGAGCTTACCGTGCACTAATGCGAGATATTCACGCTTGACTGTTCGTGCCTGAAGCTGCCGCACCAGGCTGGCTTGCGATTCGAGTGTTTTTGCCACCACCAATAGGCCGCTGGTCTCCTTGTCCAGACGATGCACGATGCCCGCACGCGGAATCTGAACAAGGCGCGGCGCATGTTCTAGCAGCGCGTTAAGAAGGGTTCCGCGCCAATTGCCGCTTCCAGGGTGCACCACCAGCCCCGGGGGTTTGTTGACTACCAGCAGAGCAGAATCTTCATACACAATATCCAACGGAATTTTTTCCGGCAGATGCGCCAGCATTTCGGCGGTGGGCTGCGCTGCGACGCGAATTTTTTCACCGCCCCAAACTTTATGC
>DASPRE010000112.1:0-35000 GCA_035624615.1 Burkholderiales bacterium
GTAAGCCGCCTTGATGCCATCTTGCTGGGCAATGAGGTTCCTGACCCTGGCGCTGGTAATCAGTTCCTGACCTTTCAACACGCCACCCAAAAGCAGGCCGATAATCACCAGCACGATGGCGATCTCGATCAAGGTAAAACCACTTTCTCTATGCAACATGGGCTAATCCATTAAATGAACCGTAAAACTATCTTCGCAAATATTGTGCCCAGCCAAGCAATCTCACGCTATTACCCGTGCAATTCATTCCTAAGGCTAGCATCCGCTTTCCTTTTCCTCATATTTATCATGCGTCAAAAAGATATTGAATCATTGCAAATCTAGATTTCAAGTATAGATCAACATCTTAAAGAAAGCGTCAATTTTTCGGCACTCCTGACGATTTTTCCTCATTTTCAAGCTCTTGCAGTCGCTCTGTCAGCAAGTGGATTTCATGGGAATCCGTGACAATGCCACTAACGAGCAGTCCGCCCAACAGGATCTTTGCGCTTTCCAGTTCACCCATATCCTCAAGGATGAAAATTGGCATCTGGCTCGCCCAATGAGGAACGTCCGGGTCCGTAGCATATTTGCTAATGGCCTGTGCATAGCGCAGCGCAAGGGGAAGGTCTTTGAGGCGGTGCTTGGCCATGATTGCAGCGTGCGCCAGCCACGGCCAACGCCGGTTCGGGTCTTCGAAAAACTGCTGATAAACGAACTCCAGCATTTGGCGCTGTTTTGCGGTGTCGGGCACCTGAGCGTAAATATGGGACGCCATCAACAGCGGATATTGGCCGACGGGATCAAGGTCGAGTATGCGAGCAAGCCAGGTTTGAACGCGGTCATAATCGAGATCGCGGAACGGAATGCTAATGCCGGGCTGATTATCAAACGCCTGCAAGTAAAGCGTCATAAGCTGTGCTAAGGCGATAGGTTCGCCCAAACTGAGCGCTTGAAGCGTTTTGCTATCCGGAGGAAAAACCAAGTCCTCGGCGTGCGCAGTCGGACGTGGCTGCTGGTACTGCCACGCAAGCTGCAGACACAGGCTTGCTATCAGTATCAATGCAACGGACTTAGGCACTGCCCTAAACGCACGTTGCTGCATGCTTACAAGTCCTTGCGGTAAAAATCAAATAACGCGGCGCCTACCAGCAGGCCAATATAAATCGCGGTTTGCGCCGCAATAGGCAAAATCATCTTCCACTCAGCCTGGTTAACCAGCCAGGCAGTCTGGGTAAACACATTCAAGCTGGGCAGCAAAAACCAAAAACTGTCGACCAGAAACACCGTTATTTGATGCGACACGCTGCTTTGATCAAGCAGCGCGGATCCGCTGATCAATCGGATGGCCGCGATGGAGCGTGCGAGGATGTAAAATGCCAGCACGAAACTTGTGGCGGACATAATCTGGGTAAAGGTGATGATGCAAAACAAGCTCAATGCGCAAACGATCCACAATTCCATCGCTAGCGATGCACCCCACAGCAACACTGCCGGCAGCGGCGCAAGGAAGGCAATCGGCAGGCAAATTGACGCGACCATCAAAAGAGCAATTAAGGAAAAACCCAAAAACTTGCCTCCTGCGTAGGTGGCGCGCGGCAAATCCAGAGAGAGCAAAAGTTCAAGTCCTTTGTCGTTAAATTCACGTACCATGCTGCTGCTGATGTAGAGCCCCATGATGAATACGGCGGCAAGCCTCAAACTGGCGGCGAGAAAAGCGGTTTGCTGGCGAACAGTTTCGGTAACCGCGATTTGCTTGACGAACAGACTGCCCAGCACTGCTAGTAGTATGGTTGCCAGCACTAACCAGGGAAAGCGGGTTCGTAGCGCCTCAAGCAACGTGAAGCGGGAAATAGTCAATACTTGGAGGCGTGAAGAACCCATTTGATGGCAATAGACACCGGAGTGAAGTATAAACTCAAACGAAGTGGATGAATTTGTAAATTATTGAAGTGCAGGCTACCCTAACAATTTTCGTGCCGGCTCATAGCTTATGCCCCCTGTCGGAATAGCCAGCTTAAGCCAGAATTTCATTGCTTCCCGCCAGCAATGGTTTCTTGGCCTGATGCTGTTGGCGCTGCATGCAGTACTGTTCTTGGAGATTGATAGCTGGTTGGCACGCGGTTTCGTGTTGACGCATTTCGGCTTGTTTCTGCTTTGGCAGCCGGTATGGGGAGGCGAACGCAATCTAGATATCCGGCATGCCGTGCTGGTAATAGCTACCGGGATACTGTTTACTGTCTGGACTAGCTGGTGGCTGATCGCGGTCTGGATTGCGGTGCTGTTTGCGCTAATTGGCGGCAACGTGCCTAGCAAGCGCCAGCGTAGACAGCGCGCCATATTATTACTCGCAGCGTTCTATTTGCTTGCTGCGCTCTTGATGTGGGTAGTGCCCCATCTTTTTGCTGACCTTCCGCTTCCCGATGCCATGGGGCTGGTGGCCCGCTACGGACTGCTGCTGCCGATTGTTGCAATATTTTTTATTAAGACAGAAACCGAACCTGAGACCGGACAGCGCGTAGTAGATTTGTTTTATAGCCTGTTGCTCTTCTTGCTTATTGCCGCACTGGTACTGGGCGCATTCGTGGTTCGCCAGGTAAACCAAGGCGGCTACGTTCTGGCCCTTGCGCAAACCCTGGGATTGATAGCGATCCTGTTGTTTGCGTTAAGCTGGCTGTGGGACCCACGTTCCGGCTTTGACGGGGTGGGCCAACTGGTATCCCGCTACCTGCTTTCCGTTGGCCTGCCATTCGAGCGCTGGATGCATAGTCTTGCCAATCTGGCCGATCGTGAAGCCAATCCTGAGAAGTTCCTAATCATGGCTGTGCACGAAGTTGGCGGGCTTCCGTGGGTCGCAGGAGTTAGTTGGCGAGTACCCGGTAGCGAACGAAAACTTGGCGGCGTTTCCAAGTTTCCCGCTGAGTTTTCATTTGGCGATCTCAGCATTGTCCTGTACAGCAGGTGGGAGTTGACCCCTGCATTGCTGCTTCATGTCAAATTGCTGATCCGCTTGCTGGCAGATTTTTATGGCGCCAAGCAGCGTGAAAAGCAGGAACGGCAAAATGCTTATACCCAGGCCGTATATGAGACAGGGGCCAGATTGACCCATGATGTGAAAAATCTGCTTCAGTCCCTAAAGTCGCTTTGCGTTGCCGCAGAAACCAGTAATGAAAACGACGCCGAAGCGCTGCGCGCCATGATTCAGCGCCAATTGCCGCAAATCGTGCAGCGTCTGCAATGGACAATGGATAAATTGCAAGCGCCGCAGCAGGCAGAGACACGGGATTTGTCCGCGGCAATTTGGTGGGCCAACTTGAAGCAGCGCTATATCAGCGAGCCAGTTGAATTTAAGGAACCGGATATTTCCATGGGAACGGTAGTTCCGGCCGAGCTGTTCGACAGCATCGCGGACAATTTGCTTCAGAACGCCTTGCAAAAAAGAAAGCTCGAGCCCGGCTTGCGCATTAGTGTGAGTTTTTCATGTGCACTGAAACCCAAACTCAGTATCTGCGATGATGGCGTGCCGCTTAGCGAATCAGTCGCTAGGGAACTTTTCAGCGGGCCGGTTCCCTCGCAAACAGGGTTAGGGATAGGCTTATACCAAGCGTGGCGCCAAGCGCAGGAGCAGGGTTACCGTTTGCGCCTTGCCAGCAATCAGATCGGCAAAGTCTGCTTTGAGCTGGTGCACGGCGGCAGCGTCTGATCAGGGGAGCTGACCAGCCGCAATGAGTCGGCTAAAAAACATCGGGGTGGAAATCCAATATACGATATCGTCAAACTCTGCCCCAGTTACGCCCGACTTGTCGTGCATGACAAAAACGCGGTCGGCAGTAGCAAGTGACTCTGCGTTTTCAGCCTCATCAGCGCTGGTGCCGCCAGTGGTGGCCGCGTTGGCCCCGAGCGACCAAACCACCGCGATCGCATTGGAAGTCATTATTGTCCCCGCGGCGCAACCCGTGGCAGTGGATGATCCAGTCGCGGTGTTGCAGACAAATAGTAGTCCGTTGGCTGCCGATCCCGAAACGGGGAGGGCACACACCGCCGCTGCCGCGCCTGGTACGCAATTCAAGATATTGGACATGGCAGCATTGCGCATGCCACTGGTACGCGTGAACGGTAGTGTGATGCCATTGACGGTCGCGGTCGAAATCGCATAACGGATACGGTTTTGGGTGAGTCCCCAGGCATCCACCGCATAGCCATTCGCATCGGTAGGTGTGAAACCTAGGGTGACTGCCGGCAGGTATCCGATGTAGATACCGTTGGCTCCTCCTCCCAATACCGAGGCGGCACAGGCCCCGGTAGCGATATTGTGGGCGACTTCTGCTCCCGCGCTGCCGCCCGCGAAGTCCGCTGGACACGGGAAATAACCGTTGGCTACGGCATAGCCGATCAGCGCTTCGCGCGCCTGGTCGAGGATGCGCTGGGTGTCAGAGAATCTGCGGTTTTCTATTTGGCTCTGCAGAGGGACCAGAATGAAGCCAATCATCAGCGTTATGATGAAAAACACAATTGCCAACTCGATGAGTGTGAATCCTCCAGCGGTCCGGCCGCCGCTAGCGGACGATGTAAATGCGGTTGCGGTCATAATTGGTTGACGATGGGACAACGTAGTTGTCATTGCTGTTGTCGCTATTTTCGGCGTCTGCGAAGTACCCGACTATGGGATTAAAGTTTGAAGTAGGCCAGCACGGAGGGCTGCCGCATCGAGGATAGGCGTTTGCCGAACCCGGCGTGATCAGCACAAGATCCGCGGAGCCGGTGCTCACCACAGTGGGGGTACACTTGAACGGAACGGTGCCGGTCAGACACAGGTCAGCAATTCCATTGCTCGAATTGGTTACCGTGAGCGTGCTGGCTGAGCAGTTCGAGCAAATGGAACCAGAGTTCTCGAGCCGGTTCTTCGCGACCGCGTAGTAGATAACGCTGGTCCAGCCGGTCACCGGGCTGGTGCAACCGTTCGTGAGCCAGCCGGGCAGGCTCGGGGTCCCGCTCGTGCCCCAATCCACGGGCAAAGCAGCGGTGCACGGAAAGCGGTTGTGGTTGTAAGCGTCGCCCGACCAACCATCGCTAGCGCCATCGGACCGGTCCGCCCATGGATAGACTCCCGCTCCACCGTTATATCCCAACGCTGCGGTTGCCGCCTTGTACTTTTGCAGAATCGACATCATCTCGCGCGCTACGCGCTGCTCGACCGCCGGCATGAAGTCGGCATTAGTAAGCGCCAGCACCTGATCGTTGAAAGTGGACGAATTCGCTGCCGTGGTGAATATTGAATTAGTGCCGTCTGCGTTCTCCCCCTCAAGATAATTCGCCGCAGTATTCTGAGTTGCGGCGCTTCTTACCTGCGAACCGAGAGGCGCCCCGGGGGCAAAAATTATAGCAACCGCGTTGCTGGTGGGCTCTATCCCGGTGACTGTAAGCTGGCCAAGCGTGTCGCTGTTCAGGGGGCAATTGGGCATGCACGTGGGATTCATCGCGAAATTGCGAGACACGGCGTACCATAAACGCTCACCGTTGCCATCGCGCAGATCGGACAGGCGGAGCGTCCGCCACGGTAACCGTCCGAGATAAACGTTGCTGCCCCCCACATAGCCCGGGCAGTCGCTCCCCGCAAATAGGTCGGCAGAGCCGCCGTTGTTAGAATCTGGGCAGGGAAGGGAACCGGGACGATTATTGTCGCTCGCTGCGTATCCGATCAGCGCCTGCTTTGCCTGCGCCAACGCGAGCGCGGTAATGTTGTTGCGCTCGTTGGTGAGAGTCACGCCGCTCAACGCGTTGAAGACGAACAGGACGGACACGAGACCCAGCAACACCAGGATGATGATCAGCGCTTGCCCGCGCTCGCTCGGCCGAGGCGAATTACGCGCGCAACGCGAACGGTCGCCCATAGCCTGCCGTTAATCGAGACTGTTTCTGTTTGCGCGCGGTGCCGTGGCGCCTGGCGCGCCTAACTCTGTTTGCGCTGGCTGGGCCCGCTCGGAAGCAGGCTGCTCCTCGGCCTGTGAAGCCGGTTCCGAGGCAGCCTCGTCGTCCGCTTCCGGGAAGGAACTTCCGGATTTTGGTTTTTCAGAGGATGGCGCCGGGGTCGCTAATGCATTTTGGTGTTCGCTTTGTGCTGATGGAGCAGTTTTTTTCTGCATTACTGGCGGCGGCGGTCTCTGATAATTTTCCTGAATATGCCCACTTGTCGCATCGAGGCTTTGACCGACTTTGACATCCACGTTACGGCTGGACTGTGGCAGCTGCAAGGTGACGCTGGCATTTTCGGCATTGCGGCTTATGATTTTTATGCCGCTCGGCACGCGTTTTTCGTTGAGCGGCCGGTTATTGATCCAAACCGTGGATTGGCCATCGCTGCGCTTGATTACACCGTTGACGCTGATGTTTTCCGGCGGGGTCGGTGCTTCAGTCTCGACGTTAATTTTGATTTTCTGCTGTCTGGCGTTATCCAGGGTGGCGCGTTGCTGCGGGGTATAGAACAGACGCCCCAAAGGCTCTGCGGCGAACCCAAAAAGCGGCAGCAACAAGGTAATAAGCACGACCCATCTCATTGCTTGCTCCTCGTAGAATCTGCAGGCTGAAGCGTGATCCAAGTGAGATCGCATTCGGCTTGCAAATTGGGCTGAAAGCGGATCGTGCTAATGTTGTTGTCCAGCCGCTCAAGCTTACATTGGTCAAGATGGAACAGGCCCACGTTTTTTGTAGAAAGGATGTTAAAGAAGCGCATCAGATCTTCCTCATGGAGCAAGCGGAAACTGAGTTTCATCAGCGATTGCTGCAGGGCCAGATTGCCGGAATAATACTCGGCAGCGAGAGCATATGGATGCTGCGCGCCGATTTGATAACCGACTCCGTACAGGTCCGCTTGCTGATTCGCAATACGCAATCCGTCGAGCCAGTTGATGCGCGGTTCAGTGCCGATGAAGCCTTGTTTCTGCAACCGCAGATAGTCGCGCAGATAGTGATTGATGAGCTCTTTCTCGTCTCCTGATTTCTGGTAACGGACGCGCGCTTCGCCGAGCTGATATTGCTGCTGTTGTAGTTGCTGGAACGCGAGCTCGGCTAAATACTTGGTGTAATAAACCAGTGCGCCACCCGCTAGTAGAACAACAAGGAACGCAGTAATTGGTAGGCGCAGTGCGCGCAAATCCGATGACTTCATTGTTCCTGCCTCAATGAGAGAGCGACTTTGAAAGGGGCGGTAGAAGATTGCTCGCGGCTGTCAGTGGTGTTGCCGCTCAAGCTAGTTCCCGGGTTAATATTGAGCGGAAGTTGTGCCACGTTTACTTCGGCGACATTTTTATCTTGTCTTAGTTTTTCCGCGAAGCGGTTGATGCTGGCCATGGCCGCCCGGTAATCGCCGTTGAACGGCCTGATTTCCGCTTCAATCAGCCCGGTTTGAGTTTTTGCGGCCGCCGCTTGCGGCGTGGTGGCTTCCCCTTCCGCCCTTGCCTCTTTGCCATATTTCCAGATTATGCTTTTCAGCATTACATCAGGACTCGCGTCGAGCGCGTGGCTGATTACGCTAAACATGAGTTCCGGCGTGCGACCGTCCTTTTTGATTTTTTCGGCGATCTCAACGGCATTCCTCAAATTCTCCGCCGAAGTCGGCGCCGCCTGAAATTGCTTTGTTACCTCCAAGTATTGCGCTTGCTGCTGCTCGGTTAGCTGTGCCGTTACCGTCGTTTGCGCCTTAAAGTCGTACTGCCGATACAGATTGTTTCCGCACCACAAAGCAGCCACGAAAGCCGCTAATGCGCTGGCCGCGTAAATATTGCGGCGTGCCTGGTGCAGCCAGTAAAGGTGGGTTTTTTCCGCGGGCGCAAGGTTTATGGGCTGCAACTCTCCCAGCGTGTGCAAATACACTACGTCGGGGGATACTTGCAGCAGCTCTGGCGACAAGCCCAGCTTGGCGACAATTTCGCCACGACCAAAATGCTGGCAAAGGATGTTGGATTGCAGTTTGACCAGCTCTTTGGCAAGACTGACCAGTGTTTCATTCTGATCGAGGATGACGACGTGCAGTGGCTCGTCTAGGGTCAGGATTTTGACCGCTGCAAGGTATAGGCGGGTATTGCTAATTTCCTCGGCATATTCGGCGATGCCCGATTCATCAGGAATGTTTTCCAGCTGTGTAAGGCGGCTGATACGCAGTTTCTGGTCTTGGAAAAAAGTCTGGCGCAGCCCTGCACTGTTTCGCGCTACCAATAGCAAGCTGTTAAGGTTGCCGAGTTCGAATTTTTTTAGAAGATTCTTGCTGACCATCGGCAACAGGTAGACCCCTGCCAGCGGTGCCTTATGTGCTTCAATGACACTGAGCCATCCCGCGATCAAATCCGGGTTGGTCAGTGCGGCAAACAGATAACGATCATCGCGCCGCTTGTCAGTCTCCCGCCCTTGCAACCAAGCTCTGCTGTAGGGATTGTTGCGGTACAGCTGTCTAAGCTTGCGGGAGACCAATTCCGTGCGATCGCGGCCCATGCTATGAGGTAGGCTATCGAAACGGTAATCCTCTTCGACTACGTCTACCATGACGTGCACCAGTATTCCGGGGCTGCCTTGCAGGAAACCACTAAAGCCGGACCAGCCACTCTGATCGTTGGCGAATACCTGAACCGCAACCAGCTTCCCGGCGTGCCACCGGCCGGCGGTTGCAGAGGTGGCGGAAACGCACAATACGAGTTTGTCAGCCATAGAGCTAATTAATATTTGAACTTACCGAGGATATCGTACACCGGAAGCAAGGTCGCAACCATGACAAATAACAAAACCGATGCTAGGATGACAGTGGTTAGCGGCCCCAGCAGCTTTAACCCCTTATCCACCGCCTCCCTGACGTCGCGGTTGTAAAAATAGCTGATATTAAGTAACGCCGTATCCAGCGCGCCAGTAGTTTCGCCGACGCGCAGCATGCGCAACACCAGCGGCGGGAATACACCTAAACTGCGAAATGCTTCGGTAAGGCTCTCGCCGGAACCGATCTGCTGCCCCGCGCGCTGAAGGCCGCTGACTAGCACTCGGTTGGCAACAATTTCCTCGCTTGTCTTGATGGCATCCAAAACAGTGATGCCGGACTGGTACATCAGTGCGAAGAAATTGGCAAAACGTGCCAAGATGATTTTTTGCAGGATCTCGCCGGTAATTGGAACGTGCAATTTCAAATAATCCCACAAATAGCGGGCTTTCTCGCTTTGCCGTACCGCTATGAAAAAGATAATGGCCATTCCGATCGGAATCATTACCACCAACGGCCAATAACGGACTATCGAGTCGGACAGGAAGATCAGCACGCGGGTTTGCAGAGGTAACGCCAATCCCATGCTTTTCAAGAGCGATACCACTTGGGGTACCAGCACCACCAGCAGCACGACCACTACCCCTATGATGATGAACAGAACCAGGATGGGGTAGATCATCAAGCGCTGCGTCTGACCGACCAGTTCATCCTGCCATTTTAGAGTCGCCGCAAGATTTTCAAATACCTCCGTGAGCTTGCCTGCCTGCTCTCCTGCTTTCACTAGGCTGACAAAAACATGGCTGAACACTGCAGAGTGCGTCGCCAATGCCTGTGACAGCAGCTTGCCGCCTTCCATGTCCTCAAGCAATGAAGTAAGGACTTCCTTGAAACGGGGATTTTCGAGGCTATCGCGCAGGTCGCGCATGCCCTCCATCAGCGGTATTCCGGCGCGCGCGATTTGCTCCATGTCAAGGCAGAAGGTGATGAGGTCGCGGCGGGTGATGCTGCCTCGCGCCAGCGCAGAAGAACTCTTGTTGATTTGGCGGAAGGTGATCAGGTCGAGGCCCATGTGCTTTAACCGCAGCTCCAGATCGACCTCGTTCATCGCGTTAAGGTCACCGCGTGCTGACCTGCCGTCTTTGTCTACCGCTTTGTACTGAAAAGTCGCCATGTGGTTTACGCGCCGTCGTGGCCTAACGGCCGTTAAATCAAGCGTCCAATGAGATCCACCGCGCGCGAGACTTCGGCAAGGCTTGTCATCCCGTCCAGCACACGCTGAATGCCATCTTCAGCGAGCGTGCGGAAATTTTTTTGCAGTGCTGCCGTTTTGAGTTCTCTGGCAGTAGCGCGTCGCGCGACCAGTTCATTTAGATCGCCGTCCATTTGCAAAATTTCAAGGAGCGCCATGCGGCCTTTATAGCCTTTGGATTGACAATGCTTGCAACCCACGGCCTTATAGATTTTAACCTTTGAATCCAGCGGCAGTCGCAGCAGTTGTATTTCTTCGTGATTCGGAAAATAAGCCTGTTTACAGCGCGAGCAAAGTAACCGCACTAGGCGTTGTGCAAGCACACCGATGACATTGCCAGAAATGATGTCTGGCGGTATGCCAATGTCCATGAGGCGAGGAAATGCACCTAGCGCCGAGTTGGTGTGCAAGGTAGTGAACACCTGATGGCCGGTCATCGCTGCGCGGAATGCCATTTCGGCAGTTTCCCGGTCGCGAACTTCGCCGACCAGGATTATATCCGGGTCCTGGCGCATAATGGAACGGATGCCGTTGGCGAAATCCATCTTAGCTACCTCGTTGACTGAAGTCTGGCGCATCATGGTCACCGGGTATTCCACCGGATCCTCCAGCGTCATGATGTTTACCGTTTCGTCGTTGAGTTTGGAGAGCAAAGAATACAGCATGGTTGTCTTGCCGCTGCCGGTAGGGCCGGTGAGAATCAGTATCCCCTCGGGCCTCGTCAGCATTGCTTCCAGCGTTGCGATTGTTTGCGCTTGCAGACTCATTCGCTCCAGGCTGATGATTGATTTTTCGCGGTCGAGCACGCGCAGCACAATATTTTCACCGTAAATAGTAGGCTGGGTGGAAACGCGGAAGTCAATTGGCCGCCCGTTGAGATTAAGCGATAACCGCCCGTCCTGTGGCGCTCGGGTTTCGGCAATGTTCATCCCGGAAATCACCTTGAGCCGCACCGCAATTCCAGGCCAATAGGTCTTGTGCAGGCTGCGCACCTGCTCCAGAACACCATCTACGCGGTAACGAATGCGCAAGAATGCATATTCCGGCTCAAAGTGAATATCTGAGGCGCCGCGCTTTACCGCGTCCACCAGCAGGGCACCAACCAGCCGAACGATTGGTTGAGTATATTCGTCGCCGGCCAGCTGTAAGCTCTGATAATCAATTTCCCCGGTTTCGATTTCCTCCAGTATGCCGTCCACCGAGAGCTCGAATCCGTAAAAACGGTCTATGCTTTCCTCAAGCTGGGCCTCGCCGGCAAGCAGGGTCTTGATTTCAATTTGCGCGCCTAGAAAAGCGCGCAACTGGTCCAGTGCCACTACGTTGAAAATTTCGCTAACCCCGACCGTCAGAACTTTAGCGTCGGCATTGTAAGCAATCGGCAACATGCGATAACGCCTGGCGAAATCCTGGGGTATTAGCTTGAGTGCCTCCGCATCTGCAACTACTTGTGACAGGTCTATGCTTTCCTGACCGATAGTGCGCGCCATCAGATCGCGGATTACCGCTTCGCTGACAAACCCCAGCTTCACCAACTGCCGGCCTATCGGAATCTTTTCCTGCTTTTGCTGGGTCAGCGCGATACGCAGCTGGTCAAGGCTGATCAGACCTTGCTGAATCAGCAGTTCTCCGAGGCGCAGTTTTTTACGCTGCTCTGCCACGTTTACTCCAGGGAAGACAATTTACTGATGCGATTTTGCGCCAGGCTTATATCAAAATTGGCGTGGCCCTGGTCTTTAGCCAACTGTATCGCTTGCTGATAAAACGTCAGGGCAGGTTTGGGTTGATTAAGATGTTCCAGGCTGACTGCTAGGTTGAAGGCGTAATCCGCATTGTCCGGCTGCAAGTGAAAGGCTTGGAAATATGCAGCTTGCGCCGCTGGCCATTGCGACTGTTCAGCATACATATTGCCCAAAGTGAAATACACGAATGCCGAGGGATCGCGCACGAGCAGCTGTTTGAGCCGCGCCTCACTCGCTTGCGGATCGGCGTGCCCCACGATACCGAGCAGCCCTGCCTGGGCGGTGGCGTTTCTCGGGTCAAAATGAAGAACCTGCAGATAATATTGGGCCGCCTTATCCGGTTGTTTTTGTAGTTCGGCAATGGCGGCAAGCCCGAGCAATGCTTGGATATTATTAGGCTCTGTGACCAGCATTTTTTGGTATGACTCCTGCGCTACATCGAGACGGTTTTGCTGAAATGCCTGGTAAGCGTTCACCAGTTGCGGAGCAACTTCGGGCGTGGTTTTGGCGGCTGTGATGGCGATATTTTGTTGAGAAGATGCGCGGGAGGCCGGCACCGGCGGCTGCTTTGGCCGTTGGTACTGCCGCGCGGCAGGTGGCGTGACGCGTTCCTGCTGCTCTTGTTTTTCGGCAAGACCCGGCACCCGCCGTTGGGTCTCTGGTGCCACCAGCTGTTCTCCTTTTTGCCCTTGCATTTCAGGAGTGGCCGCAACGAGCGGTTGCGGCCTCTGATTCAGCTGCTTTGACGGCTCAGCGACGACTGGCGCCGGGGTAGGCCGGGCGGGAGCAACGAAGATATTTGGCTTGCTGATCGCCAAATAAACATAGAAACCGCCGCCAATTAACAACAGTGCGGCAACTGCGCCAAGCAACACCACCGGATGTCCCCGAATGTAAGCACCGATTCCGCCTCGAACCTCGGAGGTACGGATCACGGTTGCAGCCAACTCAGGGCTCGGTGCAGGTTCCGGCTCGACTTTCCATTCGGGTGCTTCCGGCTCGGTCTGCAGCGGCTGCAGGGCAAGTTCAGAAGTGCCTGGCGATGCTACCTGCCCGGGGTGGTTTTTCTCGCCAGAACTTTCACGGTTCTGGGCAGCCTTTTGCAAGGCTTTCATCAACAGGCTCATTGATTGGCGCCGGTCGTTTCAGGTTTCGGCAGAAAACGCTTGAAGAATTTCAACTCATCGCTGTCTAGTGAAGGATTGGTGATTACCGTCGGACGCAAGAAAACCAGCAACTCTTCTTTCGACACTCTATTGTCGCGGAAGCTGAAAAATTCGCCAACAAATGGAATTTTTGACAGGCCGGGTACTGCATTTTGATTGCGCTGCACATTGTCCTGCATCAAGCCGCCCAGCACTACAATTTGTCCACTGCCTACTTGCAGGACCGATTCCATTTCCTGGGTCCTAACTTGCGGAACCAGGTTAGGGATGACCGAGGTGGTGACTTTTCCCGTAATACTATTGATGCTTGTCGTAACAAGGGCTGGATTGGGGTCTTGGACAGAGGTGGGAGCGGTGGTTATGGTCGGGCGCACAATTAGCGTCACCATGCCGTTCGGGTCGATTTGCGGCGTAACACTCATGACCAAGCCAATCGGAACTGTCTGTGCCGTTGTGTTGAACGTCTGCTGTGTCACTGTCGTCGAACTCGTGCTTAGTACTGCGGGTACCGCGGTTACTGAAAAATAAACTACATTTTCCACCACCTTGAGGAGCGCGGTTTGGTTGTTGAGCGCCATCAATTTCGGGCTTGATAACACGCGCGTTTTGCCAAACTGCTCAAGCAGCTGAATGGTGGAGTTGATATTAGTGTTGCCTGCAACAGCATAATTAATCTGGGTAAATGGCGGCGGTGTCGTACCCGGCGCGGCGAGAGGACTGATCAGGGCCTGAGTGATGGTCCAATTGCCGATTTTGCTGAAATCCACGCCGCCCTGGTACTCGTCGCTGAGCGTAACGTCAACGACGCTCGCTTCGATCAGCACTTGGCGCCGAGCGGCGTCAAATACGCCGTCCAGGTATTGTTGCACCAGCGCGTGCTGTTTTTCGGTCGCGAAAACGCTCACCGTTCCCGATACCTGGTTGACCACGATATCGTCTTTCACATCGCCGGGGAGCGAAGGCGTAGCACCAAAAGCAGTGGAATAAAGTTTGTCTGCGCCGGTTCCGGCGCGCGCTACCGCGCCCGCCTCCTGCAAGCGTTCATCATGCTCCGCTCGCAGCGCCTCAGCACGCGCGGTTCTTTCTTCAGCGCTAAGAGACTGTGCGTGAGTAGCATTCAATATGCTGCGCACGTTTTCTCTCAGAACCTCCCAGAAATTATTGTTGGAGGTGCTGGTGACGTTGGTGCTGGAATAGTTAGCTGCGCCTGCAGCCGCAGACGGCTGGGCTGCGCCGCCGGCGCCCGGAGCGGCCCCGCCACCGGAGATTTGTCCGGAAACGCTGTTGGCGGAAGTGGTGTTGCGCGTGAGGTTGACGTAGTTAACAAAGTAAGTCTTGAAATACGGGGTGTCCGGAGCCACCACCAAAGTATTGCCTTCCATTTTGTAGCGTATGTCCACTTGCCGTGATATGCGCTCCAGAATCGCCGGCAAGGTTTCATTCACTGCGTTAAGTGTAACCAGCCCGTGAATTCCGGGGTCTACATCTATGTTCTGCTTAGTGTCCCGCGCCAAGGCAAATAGCAGTTCTTTTGCGGGGACCTCGTTGACCACCACACTATAAGTTTCCGCCTTTTCCACCGCTTTGGGTGGCGGGACGAAGCCCGTGGTTTTAACAGGGGCCGGAATCTCGCCTGCCTCAGGTCCCAACTTACCGGTGATATGACCTTCCGATTGCGGAATCTGCGGATAATTCGACAAATTGCCAGTAGCACAGCTGCCCGACAAAAAGGCCAATGTCAGGCAAGAAATGAGGGCGCTCCTACTGGGGTGTTGCATTTTTAGTCTACCCTGAAAGTGAAGCAAGACATTTATTTGTTACATTTCCTAATAATAGCACCATCTTATTACTACTTATGCAAGGATTTGTGCAATTATTGCTTGCAATGTGACAGACTAGCAAGGTTTGTTCCAGGCCGTAACCGTTTAGTCCAATTTCGCGCAATTTGCGCAAAACCAAGGTTAGTTCTGGAATTCGCCTATTTTCAATAGCTTCAAATGAAAGGCTTGCGCGTATTTAGGCGGAAGCTGGTTCATCGCTAGTTTGGCTTCCTCTTGCGAGGAGTACAGACCGTAAAACACCCTGAATCTCGGTTGACCTCCCAAGTTCACCGGGTATACGTAAATTTCTTCAAGATTCATCAGCTTCGAAGCACGGGTGAGGAAGCGTTCGATTCGCGGCGGGTGCATCTGTTCGGTAAGGAACAGCTGGATACTGAAATCATCCGCCGGCGCCTCCCCAAATGCATAATAGGTGGCTTCGATGCGCTGCCTCAGTATCGGAAATTGTTCAAATGTGACGTAGCCCGCTTCGGGCTGTAACGGTTTTTTGGATTCGGCCTCCGTTTTTGTTGGCGCCAAGGTTACGCCAGGCGACATCCGTAATGGAAGGCCGAGTTCGCTCGCGTCACTTTTTTGTGGAGTAACGTTTTGAGGAGCCGGGGAAAGATCAGGGGCATCTGTGGACGACCCCATTTTGACTGGTTCCGATACGGGCGATTTCGAAACGGGTGGCTCCGTTGCGGGCAATTCTTGTCGGACTGGTGCAGCTGCCTGGGTTTGGGGTCCTTCGGATTCCGCGTGCTTCGCTGGCGGGCTTTCAAGCGGGTTGCTAACCGCGGGCTGATTGACGGTAGGTATCTCGAGTATCGGCCAAAGCAAGAGATAGGCACTGTACGACAATGCCCCAACAGCGATCCCAAACATGAGCCAAGCGAGGCGGGCAAACGATCTGCGGCGGTGGCCGAGGTCATTGCTAAATTCGCTGTCCTGGATTGCTGCCCTGACGTGCTTTGGTTTGATAGTGTGAGTATTGTCGGCAAATGCGGCGAGCAGCGCCTTGTCTGCAAGCAGATTTACACGCCGGGTGAGTCCCTCTGAGGCTTTAGCAATCATGCGCACCACGCCTTGGGAAAACAGGTCCGGGCCGCGGTAGCCCGCGGCGCGGATGCGGAACATAAGATATTCTTTGATCTGTTCCGCATTCAGAGGCTTCAGCGAAAAGCTGTAAGTAATTCGTTCACGCAACTGGCGGATCTGTGGCTGCCGCAGAATTTCGTCGAGCTCTGGTTGGCCGAAAAGCACGATCTGTAACAGCTTGTGGCTTCCGGTTTCCAGATTGGAGAGCAGGCGTATCTCCTCCAGTGTCGCAAGCGGCATGCTCTGCGATTCCTCGACAAAAACCACTACCTGGCGTTTTTGCATGTGGCGCTCGAGCAGGTAGTTGTGCAGCTCCTGCATCACCTTGATGCGCGGCTCGTTGTCGCCGATTTGCAACTGTAACTCAAAGGCGATGGCGTGCAGGATTTCGTCAGGAGAAACGCTCGGATTGGCGAGATATACAGACTCAATTTGTTGCGGCAAGCACGTCTGAAGCATGCGGCACAACATGGTCTTACCGCTGCCTACTTCGCCGCTCACCTTAATTATTCCTTCGCCATGGGAGATGGCGTACAGCAGCGCGTCTAGAATCGCACCCCGGTCCCCCCCTGGAAAAAAGAATTCGGTGTTGGGGGTGATCTTAAATGGCGGTTGCGTCAGCCCGAAATGCTCATAATACATAGAGATTAATCGTCCTTCTCCTCCAGATCGCCATATTGTTGCATACGGCTGTACAGAGTGGTGCGTCGCACACCCAATAGCTTCGCGGCCTGAGAGAGATTGCCATGGGTGATAGAAAGCGCCGCTTCCACATAACTTTTTTCCCACTGTCGCAGCATCTCATCCAAACTGAAATTTTTCTGCGATTGCAAGTGTTTTCGCGCGGCATCCAGCAAGGCTTTTGAATCCTGAGCCATCACCGGCTCAGGGATTTTGGCATCCAGACTGTCCATGTCCAGCTCGCTCTGCAATTGCGCAGTGCCGACGGTTTGTCCCGGATATTTTGTGGTAAGGCGGATTACGATATTGCGCAACTCCCGTACATTGCCGGGAAAGACATAATCCCGCCATAGGGCCAGAGATTTCGCGTCCAAATTGAATGGCACAACGCGGCTCTGGTGCGAATAAAAATCGCGGTAATGGTCGAGCAGGATTAGCTTGTCTTCGTCCAGCTCACGCAGCGGCGGCACGCTGATGCAGAACACGCTCAGCCGATGATAAAGATCGGCACGAAAACGGCCCGCTTTAATTTCCTGTCGCAGATCGCGGTTGGTTGCCGCAACTACACGAGCATTGCTGGTACGGCTAGCAGTTTCACCTACACGCTGATATTCGCCATTTTCCAGTACCCGCAAAAGCTTCGCCTGCAATTCCAGCGGCAGTTCCCCGATTTCGTCAAGGAACAACGTGCCGTCTTTGGCATCTTCAAAGTAGCCTGAGCGCGGCGCAGTGGCACCTGTGAATGAACCCTTGCTGTAACCAAAAAGTGTCGGTTCTACAAGGTTCGGCGAAATCGCCGCACAATTGAGCGCCAAATACGGTTTTTGCCTGCGACCACTCAAACTATGGAGAGACATTGCAACGAGTTCCTTGCCGCTGCCAGACTCGCCTTCGATTAGCACAGGAAACGGCGCATTGGCATATTGGCCGATTTGATTGCGGAGTTTTTCGATCACGAAACTCTTGCCAATGATTCCTCCCTCTGCGGGCGCGACCACCAGTTCCACGTCGCGGATTTGAAGCGCTTTAGCGAGCAGGGACTTGAGCTTCTCGGGTTCACACGGCTTAGGTATAAATTCAATTGCGCCCAGGGCACGCGCATGCCGCGCGTTAGCCTCGTCGTTCTGGCCGGACAGCACTACGATTTTGATGCCTGGCGAGTAGGCCAGCAATTCGCTGATCAGGTGGAAACCCTCGTCTGGACGGTGTGGGGTGGGCGGTAGTCCAAGGTCAATCAACGCAAGCTGCGGCGGTTTGTCAAGCTGGCGCAGCAAGCTTTTTACCTGGTTTCGCGAATCCGCGGTATAAACGACATAATCCTTGCTCAATACGAAATTTAGTGTGTCGGTAATGAGCGGGTCGTCGTCGACGATCAATAATTCGGGTTTAGCTTGATTATCCACCGTGTTCTACGCGTTTATACAAAACGACCTTGGTCATTTTGCCAGAAGCTCAGGTCCCCGTCATAGTCCCGCGGTCGCCGATGCAGGACAAGAATGCTTGCTCTAGGTTTGATGCGCTGTGCAGTCTGCACAGTTGCTGCGGAGTGCCCACAAAAAGCAGGTGGCCGTCGTGAATTATCGCCATGCGGTCGCAGATTTCCTCCACATCGGAGAGTGTATGCGAAGTGAAGAACAAAGTGCGCCCTTGATTGCGCAAATCCCTGAACTTCGTCTTCAGGCGCGCACGCGCCTTGGGATCCAAACCGCTGGTGGGTTCGTCTAACACATACAGTTCCTTGCTGGCGAGAAAGCATGCCGCGAGTCCAAGTTTCTGCGTCATGCCCTTGGAATAGGCGCGAACCGGAAGCCGCAGGGCCGCCATATCGAGATCAAGCGCGACAAACATGTCCTCGACCTGAGCCGGATCATAGGGTAATCCCTGTAGCTTTAACATGTATTGCAGGAAGTCCCTCCCTGTTAAGTAAAATGGGGGAATAAAGCGTTCGGGCAGAAACGACAGGCGTTTGCGGGAAATCGTCAGGCGGTGCGACGTGCCGAAAATCTCAATCATGCCTGCATCGGTTTGGCAAAAATCGAGCAGGCATTTTAGAAGCGTGGTTTTGCCGGCGCCGTTAATTCCGACCAAGGCAAAATATTCTCCGCCCTCGACGCTGAAACCTACCCCTTTGACTGCGGCGTATGTTCCGAAATATTTGCTTACATCGATAAATTGTAGCGCGTGCGTGTGCATGATTGATGAAGGGAATCGGCTTGATGTCGCTTCATGATAACACGCCGTTGGGGAACGTCCCCTATGGCCGACAACGCAAGCGCTGTCAGGTTTTTTATTTGCTTCAACTAGTTTAAAATTCGTCTTTTCTGGACCCGAGTGCCATTCACAATCGTGCCCACGGTTAATCTGGTTGAAATAAACAACGTCAATTTCGCCTACAACGATCGCCCAGTCCTCAAGGGAATGAACATGCAAATTGCCAAGGGAAGGGTGGTCTCTATCATGGGCGGCAGCGGTTGCGGCAAGACCACGCTGCTGCGGCTCATCGGTGGGCAGTTGCAACCGGCAGTGGGCTCAGTCAAGGTGGCTGGCGAGATCATCCATGAACTGGGACATGACGAGCTGTACAGGATGCGACGGCGCATGGGGATGTTGTTTCAATTCGGTGCTTTGTTCACTGATCTGTCGGTGTTTGACAATGTCGCATTTCCTCTGCGTGAACATACCGATTTGCCTGAGACGCTCATCCATGACCTGGTGCTGATGAAGCTGCACGCAGTCGGTTTGCGCGGCGCGCGCCACCTCATGCCATCCGCAATCTCCGGTGGCATGTCGCGCCGCGTGGCGCTTGCTCGCGCGATTGCGCTCGATCCTATGCTTATCATGTATGATGAACCGTTCGCCGGCCTGGATCCAATTTCACTCGGCGTAATAGCCAACCTCATCAGGCGCTTGAATGATGCGCTGGGCGCGACATCGATTATAGTGACTCACGATGTGGAGGAAACGTTGGCGATCGTGGATTATATCTATTTTGTTTCAGAAGGGGTCGTCGTGGCACAGGGCACCCCCGATGAAATTCGCGCATCCAAGCTGCCGTTCGTGCACCAGTTTGTGCATGCGGAAATGGACGGGCCAGTGCCGTTTCATTATTCGGGCGAGCCTTATGCTCGGGACATCGGTTTAGATGAACGCGGCAGCTAAGGGGATTCCTGACGGGCTGCGAGTGCTGGGCGGCTGGGCCATTAACAGCGTGAGGCGGCTCGGCCTTGCCAGCCGTTTTCTCTGGGCCACGCTCATTCAGTCCGGGACCAGTTTCCGGCGCTTTAAGCTGGTCACCCGTGAAATGTATTTTGTCGGTGTTTATTCGCTGATCATTATTATAGTTTCCGGATTGTTCGTCGGTTTCGTGTTGGGTCTGCAAGGTTACAATACGTTGCAGAAATACGCGTCTGAACAGGCGCTGGGCCTGTTGGTTGCGCTCTCTTTGGTGCGCGAGCTCGGGCCGGTGGTGACTGCGTTGTTGTTTGCCGGTCGTGCCGGCACCGCGCTTACCGCTGAGATTGGCCTGATGAAAGCGACGGAGCAGCTGTCCGCAATGGAAATGATGGCTGTGGATCCGATTGCCCGCGTGGTAGCACCGCGCTTCTGGGCGGGGGTAATTTCGATGCCAATTCTGGCGGCGATCTTCAGCATCGTTGGCGTATTCGGCGGCTATTTCGTGGGAGTGGTGCTGATTGGCGTGGACGAAGGCGCGTTCTGGGCGCAAATGCAGGCCGGGGTTGATATATTCGACGATGTACTGAACGGCGAGATTAAAAGCCTGGTGTTTGGCGTGACGGTGACGCTGATTGCCTTGTTCGAAGGTTATGATTGCTATCCCACCGCGGAAGGCGTGTCGAGTGCCACGACACGGACGGTGGTTATCTCGTCGCTGGCGGTCTTAGCGTTGGATTTTGTAATGACAGCTTTTATGGTCGGAGGATGGTGATGGGATCTAAAGCGCTCGATTTGTGGGCAGGTGTATTTGTGCTAGCTGGAATCGTTGCCTTGTTCATGCTGGCGTTCAAAGTCGGCAACCTTAGCAGCTTTAGCTTGTCTAGTAATAATTACTTGCTGTATGCCAATTTCGAGAACATCGGGGGTCTTAAAGTGCGCGCGCCAATAAAGAGCGCCGGCGTGGTAGTCGGTCGGGTCGCCGACATCCGTTTTGACAACAAGGATTATGTTGCTAAAGTAACGTTAAGCATTGACAAGAGTTATCAATTTCCGAAGGACACTTTTGCCAGCATTCTGACCTCCGGCCTGCTTGGTGAGCAGTATATTGGGCTGGATGCGGGAGGCGATAGTGAATATCTGCAGCCGGGGGACAACATCAAGAAAACCCAGTCTGCAATTGTGCTGGAAAAGCTAATAGGCCAGTTTTTATTCAGCAAGGCGGAAGGCGGGAAAAAATGAAATTCGTCCACAAGATATCATTAGTACTGGCGGTATTCGCAAGTGGCTTGACGCTTGCCGCCGATATTTTGCCACCGGATGTGCTGGTGCGCGACACTGCCAAAGAGGTGCTGGACATAATTAAAAGTGACACGGATATCCAAGGCGGGAACCGCAAAAAACTTCTCGACCTAGTGGAAACAAAGATCGTGCCGCATTTCGATTTCGTCCGCATCACCCGGCTCGCGGTCGGCAAAAACTGGCGCGCCGCCACACCGGAACAGCAGCAGGTGTTGGTCAAGGAATTTCGTACGCTGCTGGTGCGCACGTATTCCAGCGCGCTTACCGCCTACAAAGACCAGGGCTATGTAGTGAAACCTGCCGACATCAAAGGCGATGATGCGCTAGTAAAAGTAGAAATCAACCAGCCCGGCGGGCAGCCAATCACCATGGACTACAGCTTGGAGAAGACAGCCGATGGCTGGAAGGTTTACGACGTGGTTGTGGCCGGAGTCAGCCTGGTGACGAGTTACCGCAGTACCTTCAACAACGAAATCAACCAGTCGGGCATAGACGGCCTGATAAAGACCTTGATGCAGAAGAACGAAAAACTCGATGGCGGCGCGGAAAAATCCGGCAACATGCTGCGGGTGCAGGAAAAAAAATGATTGTTCGCGATGGCAACCGCCTGCGGGTGCAGGGCTCGGTCACCATGAGCAACGTCAAATCGCTACTCGAAGCGGGTCTGCAGCAGTTTAATCCCGAACTTAAGGAAATCGATTTCAGCGGGTTGCAGGAAGTGGATTCGTCCGCAATCAGTATGGTCCTTGAATGGCTGCGCGTTTCCAAAAAGCGCGACCTTAAGCTCAACATACTCAACATGCCTGATAACATGAGAAGCCTCGCCTCGCTCTACGGTGTGCTGGAATTGATACCTATTTCCGGCGGGAAATGAAAAATAGCGGGAGCAATTGCTGCCGCTAGGCGAAGTGTGGGGTTTTGCTAAGCTTACCTTCTTGTTTTACTTCTCACCTACCATGACTCCCGCGATTCAAATACGAGAAGTGCATAAAAGCTTTGGCGCCGTTCAAGCGCTGAGAAATATAAGTCTGGAGGTTGCCCAGGGCGAATTCTTTGCGCTATTGGGGCCGAACGGTGCTGGCAAAACCACGCTTATCAATATTCTTGCCGGTTTATCGCGCGCCGACAGCGGTAACGTTAAAGTGACGGGATATGATGTCACCACCGAATACCGCGACGCGCGACGCGCGCTCGGGGTAGTCCCGCAGGAACTGGTGTTTGATCCTTTCTTCACGGTGCGCGAGACTCTTACCATCCAGTCCGGTTATTTTGGGATTAAACGCAATCGCGGATGGATTGACGAGATAATTCACCACCTGGACCTTGCAGACAAGGCCGACACCAATATGCGTGCCTTATCCGGTGGCATGAAACGCCGTGTGCTGGTGGCGCAGGCACTGGTACATAAGCCGCCGGTTATTGTGCTCGACGAGCCGACCGCAGGCGTGGATGTGGAACTGCGTCAGGAGCTTTGGCAGTTCATCAGGAAACTCAATTCCGACGGGCACACGATTGTGCTCACCACGCATTATCTGGAAGAAGCGGAAATGCAGTGTAGCCGTATTGCCATGCTTAAGCAGGGAAAGATCGTCGCGCTTGACACCACTAAACACCTTCTGGAAAGTTTTTCCGCACGTCAGGTCAAGTTACGGCTGTCGCCGGATCGCTTACCCGAGAACTTGCGCTCGTTGCTCATGCAGCGCACTGATTCGAGCTACACGCTGGCTCTGAACGATTATTCAGAACTGGAACGGGTCCTGTCGCAGTTGCGCGAAGCCGGGATCGTGGTGCAGGAGATAGAGTTACTGCAGCCCGATTTGGAAGAAGTATTTGTGCAAATAATGAGCAAGCACTAATGCGTGGATTCCCGAGCCTGTTCTACAAGGAGTTGCTGCGCTTCTGGAAAGTAAGTTTTCAAACCATACTGGCGCCGATGCTGACGGCGATGTTGTACTTGCTGATTTTTTCACATGTTCTGGAAGAACACATGCAGGTTTATGACGGCGTCAGCTATACCGCGTTCCTGGTGCCGGGCCTGGCAATGATGACTGTGCTGCAGAACGCGTTTGCCAACAGTTCCTCCAGCTTGATTCAGTCTAAAATCACCGGGAACATCATATTCGTCTTGCTACCGCCACTGTCACACTGGGAATTTTTTCTGGCCTACATGCTCGCGGCGACTGTGCGCGGTCTGTTGGTGGGTTTAGGCGTATTCGCGGTCACGCTGTGGTTTATTACGGTACCACTGACATATCCGCTGTGGACATTGCTGTTTGCGCTTTTGGGAAGCGGAATTCTTGGCGCAATGGGCATCATCGCGGGAATCTGGGCCGACAAGTTCGACCAACTCGCGGCATTCCAAAACTTCATTATCATTCCGCTGACGTTCCTGAGCGGTGTATTTTACTCGATTCATTCACTCCCGCAATTTTGGCAGATAGCGTCGCACTTGAATCCTTTTTTCTACATGATAGACGGCTTCCGTTACGGATTCTTCGGAATTTCCGATGTTGCGCCTGATTTGAGCCTGGTCATTGTCGCGGCCTGTTTCCTGGCCCTATCATTGTTTACGTTGTGGCTGCTCAAAATCGGTTACAAATTGCGTTATTAAAGATGCTTATGGTCAAGCCAGAAGACGTGAAAAGTTTTATTCAGGGCAGCCTGCCGTGCGAATTTGTCGATGTGCGGGGCGATGGCCAGCATTTCGAGGCAGTCATCGTGAGTGCCGCTTTCCGCGGCAAAAGCCGGGTGCAGCAGCACCAGATCGTGTATCGCGCCCTGGGTGACAGGATGCGAGAGGATATTCACGCGTTGTCAATGAAAACTTATAGCCCAGAAGAATGGACAAGCTAGTTATTCTGGGGGGTGCGCCACTTTCGGGCGAGGTTCGGATTTCCGGCGCCAAGAACGCGGCTTTGCCAATACTCTGCGCGAGCCTGCTCACCCATGAGCCGCTGAAAATTGAGAACGTACCGCACTTGCAGGACGTTACTACCATGCTCAATCTGCTTGCGCAAATGGGTGTCGCCGTATCGCTAAATGAAAAAATGGCGGTGGAACTCACCGCGGAGCGCGTGAATAATTTAGTCGCGCCGTACGAGCTGGTGAAAACCATGCGCGCCTCGATTCTTGTCCTGGGGCCGATGCTGGCGCGCGCTGGTGAAGCACGGGTAAGCCTCCCCGGTGGTTGCGCGATCGGCATGAGACCGGTGGATTTGCACATCAAAGGCCTGCAGGCGATGGGAGCCGAAATTGGCATCGATCACGGCTATATCCATGCGCGGGCGAAGCGCATGAAAGGCGCGCGAATTTTCATGGATCTGGTGTCGGTTACCGGCACAGAGAACCTGATGATGGCAGCGACTCTGGCGCAAGGCAATACGGTAATCGAAAACGCGGCGCGTGAGCCGGAGGTAGTGGATCTGGCAAACTGCCTAAACGCCATGGGGGCACGCATTCACGGTGCTGGCAGCGACATGATTTCCATTGAAGGCAGGGACAAGCTGCATGGCACGGACTATCGAATAATGCCCGACCGGATCGAAAGCGGAACTTTTCTTGTTGCGGCGGCAGCGGCCGGCGGGCGGATTCGCCTCAAGGATACCCGGCCGAATATTCTTGATGCAGTGCTAGAGAAACTGCGGGAGGCCGGTTCGGACATCGAATCAGGAGACGACTGGGTGAGCCTGAAGATGAACGGGGAACTTACAGCTGTCAATGTGCGCACTGCGCCTTATCCTGGATTCCCAACCGACATGCAAGCGCAGTTCACGGTGTTGAACAGCGTGGCACGCGGTGCCTCCACAGTCACTGAAACGATTTTTGAAAACCGTTTTATGCATGTCCAGGAATTGAAGCGGATGGGAGCGGAAATCGAGGTTGAAGGCAATTCCGCAATGGTGAAAGGTGTTGCTCGATTGGATGGCGCCAAAGTCATGGCCACCGATTTGCGTGCTTCGGCGAGCCTTGTTCTGGCTGGAATGATCGCGCGCGGCGAAACGGTGGTGGATCGCGTCTATCATCTCGACCGCGGCTACGAATGCATAGAAGAAAAGCTTTTGCAGCTTGGTGCCCAAATTCGCCGCGTGCGTTGATTTTGAAAGAAAAATTCATGCACGGCAGCGTCTCTGCTGTAAAATGCGCATTTTTGATTAAGAGATCGCCGTGGCAGGCATTACCCTGGCCTTATCCAAAGGCCGGATATACGAAGAGAGCTTGCCGCTCTTAAAAGCGGTGGGCATCGTCGCGCTCGAAGATCCGGAAATTTCGCGCAAATTGATACTTGCCACAAACCGCGCAGGCATTCGCATCATCGTGGTACGCGCAACCGACGTGCCCACTTATGTTCAGTATGGTGCTGCAGATCTGGGCATCGCCGGGAAGGACGTGCTGGATGAGCACGGCAGTGACGGGCTATACCAGCCTTTGGATTTGAACGTTGCCCGCTGCCGCATGGTGGTGGCAGTGCCGGCGGGTTTTGATTATGCAAGCGCAGTGCGACAAGGCGCTCGACTGCGAGTCGCCACCAAATACCTGCAAACTGCAAGCGAGCATTTTGCGGCGAAAGGCGTGCATGTTGATCTCGTCAAGCTCTACGGTTCCATGGAACTCGCCCCGCTCACCGGACTAGCAGACGCTATTGTGGATCTCGTGAGCACTGGCAACACGCTGAAAGCCAATAACCTGCAGGCCGTGGAAGAAATCTCGCCGATTTCCGCCAGGCTCATAGTCAACCAGGCGGCGCTGAAGATGAAGCGCGCGGCAATCAGACCGCTGATTGAAGCATTGGAAAAAGCGGTGGGCCGTGGTTAAGCTTAGGCGGCTTTCGACCACACGCCGCGATTTCGAACACCAACTCAAGGCGCTAGTTTCTCTTGAAACGGCGATCGATGCCGGTGTCGACAATGAGGTGGCCAGAATTCTGGCTGACGTTAGATCGCGCGGGGATGCGGCATTGGTCCAATACACGCGGCGTTTCGACAGGCTTAAGGTCAGGACCGCGAGCCAGCTGGAATTGCCTCATGGGCGTCTGAGAAAAGCGCTGCAAGTTCTCCCCAAAGCGCAGTGCGATGCCTTGCAGCAGGCAGCCGGGCGCATACGCGCTTATCACGAAAAACAAGTAGCCCAATCGTGGAGTTACCGTGATGCTGACGGCACGTTGCTTGGGCAGCAAGTGACGCCGCTCGAGCGTGTGGGCATGTACGTTCCTGGCGGCAAAGCGGCCTATCCGTCTACCGTGCTAATGAATGCAATTCCGGCTAAATTAGCCGGCGTGCGCGAGCTCATCATGGTTTCGCCAACACCCGAAGGAGAACAAAATAATTTGGTGCTCGCCTGCGCCGCGATCTGCGGAGTAGATCGCGTGTTTGCCGTCGGTGGCGCGCAGGCGATAGCCGCGCTGGCTTACGGCACCAGAACTATCCCACAGGTGGATAAAATCGTCGGCCCGGGGAACGCTTATGTCGCAGCGGCGAAACGGCGCGTGTTCGGCGTGGTGGGCTTGGATATGATTGCGGGGCCTTCTGAGATTCTGGTGATTTGCGACGGCCAAACTGACCCTGACTGGGTCGCCATGGATCTATTCTCTCAATCCGAACACGATGAAATGGCGCAGGCTATCCTGCTTTCTCCCGACGCGGAATTCCTGGACGCAGTCGCCGCGCGTGTCAAGCACCTGCTGCCTTCGCTACCGCGGAGGAAAATCATACACGCTTCCTTAGAAAAACGCGGCGCGCTGATTGAGGTAAAGAACCTTGACGAAGCATGCGCCATTGCTAACCGCATCGCGCCAGAACATCTAGAGCTCTCGGTGGAAAACGCGGAGAGCTGGGTCGCCAAAATCAAGAATGCCGGTGCGATTTTCATCGGCCGTTACAGTTCGGAAGCCCTTGGAGATTACTGCGCTGGGCCGAATCACGTGCTTCCGACTTCGCGCACCGCACGCTTTTCCTCACCCTTGGGCGTGTACGATTTCCAGAAACGCTCTAGCGTCATCAGCGTATCGAAGCAAGGCGCGGTTAAGCTCGGCAGAGTAGCGGTGGAACTTGCCATGGGTGAAGGTTTGCAGGCACATGCCAAATCCGCCCTATACCGGATGAAATAACAGCAAAGTTTTCTTGATGAGTGCCAATTCTCCTGAACAGGTGTTACGCGATGATATTAGCGCGTTGAGCCCTTATCCTGTGGTCGAGCGTGCCGGATTAGTGATGCTCGATGCGATGGAGAACCCGTATCCTTTGCCCGAGACACTGCAGGCTGCGATTGCGAAATTGGTGAGCCGTGCTGCCATTAATCGCTATCCCGACCCGCAATCTGCCCACCTCAAAGAGCGGTTGCGCGACGCCATGGAAATTCCTTCGGGCATGGAAATCATGCTGGGTAATGGTTCCGACGAGTTGATTCAGATTATTGCTTTGGCGGTCGCCAGGCCCGGCGCGAGCTTGTTGAGCATGGAACCCGCCTTTGTAATGTACCGCATGATTGCAGTCTACTCCGGACTGCGTTTCACGGGCGTGCAACTCAATCCCGACTTTACGCTGGATGTCGAAGCGGTAATCGCGGCTATCGATCAATTCCAGCCGGCGGTAATTTTTATTGCCTATCCCAACAATCCGACTGGGAATCTTTTTGACCGCGAAGGAATGACGCGCATTATCAAGGCAGCGCCTGGTCTAGTGGTGATCGACGAGGCGTATCACATTTTTGCTGAAGAAAGTTTCATGCCGCTTCTCGCTGAGGTTCCCAATCTGCTGGTGATGCGCACGCTTTCCAAACTGGGAATGGCAGGGCTGCGGCTGGGTTTTTTGGTAGGGCGCAGGGAGTGGCTCGCGCAACTGGAAAAGCTGCGTTTGCCGTATAATGTGAATGTGCTGACGCAAATTGTAGCCGAGAAGCTCTTGCAGCACATGGATGTGTTGCGAAAACAGGCTCGGGAAATTAGATCGCAGCGAGAACAGTTGTATAAGGAATTATCGAAGCTCCCTAGCGTGCGGGCCTATCGGAGCGATGCAAATTTCATCCTATTCCGCGTGACCAGGGCAGACGAGGTATTTAACGGCTTAATTAAACGCGGAATTCTTATTAAAAATCTAAACCGCAGTCACTCACTGTTAGAAAACTGCTTGCGGGTAACGGTGGGTACTGCTCGACAAAATCAGCAATTCATCCAGGCACTGAAGCAAGGCCTGATCCCATGAGGCCTTTTTTCAACAACTCCCATGCGCAAGGCACAGGTTAGCCGAAATACTTTGGAAACTAGAATCGGCGTGAAGCTCAATCTTGACGGCGTCGGCAAGTCGAAGATCGCCACCGGAGTGGCTTTTCTCGACCATATGCTCAATCAGGTAGCACGGCACGGAATGATGGATTTGGAGATTTCAGCGAAGGGCGATTTGCAGATCGATGCACATCACACTGTGGAAGACATCGGCATTACATTTGGCCAAGCTTTCCTCAAAGCTCTTGGTACAAAAAAAGGTGTGCGTCGTTTCGGACATGCCTATGTGCCACTGGACGAGGCGTTGTCGCGAGTGGTGGTGGACCTGTCGGGACGGCCGGGGCTGGAATTCAACTTGAAATTTACGCGCGCCCGCATCGGAGAGTTTGATGTGGATCTGGTCCACGAGTTTTTCCAGGGATTCGTGAATCACGCTCTCGTGACGCTGCACATCGACAATCTGCGTGGCAAGAATGCGCATCACCAGTGTGAAACAGTGTTTAAAGCATTTGGTCGCGCACTGCGCATGGCTTCAGAAATCGATCCGCGAAATTCCGGCAGACTGCCTTCGACCAAAGGAAGCCTGTAAGAACAAGCATCGACAATGGCCGACATCGCAGTAGTAGATTACGGGATGGGCAACCTACGCTCGGTGGCGAAAGCGCTCGAGTATGTCGCTCCTGAAGCCAAAGTCAGCGTAACTGACTCCGCACAACAGATTCGCGATGCTAAACGGGTGGTATTCCCTGGTCAGGGGGCGATGCCGGATTGCATGCGCGAGTTGGATGCACGTGGCTTGCGCAAGCCGTTGCTCGAGGCTGCCGCGACCAAACCGTTTCTAGGAATCTGCATTGGATTGCAGATGTTGTTCGAATGGAGCGAGGAGGGCGGCGTCGAAGGCTTGGGTGTGCTGCCCGGAAAAGTGCGGCGCTTTCCAAAGGACGCAATGGTCAACGGACAAGGTGCGAAGCTGAAGGTGCCGCACATGGGTTGGAACCAGGTTGAACAGAAAGGATCACACGCGTTGTGGAGAGGAATTTCATCGGGCAGTCGTTTTTATTTCGTCCATAGTTATTTTGTCGAAGCAGGCGAAACACAGCAAATCGCAGGAGTGAGCTTTTACCCTTTTGCCTTTACCTGTGCCGTGGCGTGCGATAATATTTTTGCGGTGCAATTCCACCCGGAGAAAAGCCAATCCGCCGGCCTGCGTTTGCTTGCGAATTTTGTCAATTGGAATGGGAAGACTCACACCGCGTCTTGATGCTTAGCTTCCACGAAATGCCGATTTGTGTTGTATTATTTAATCGTGAACTCAAAACGCGCTAGGCGGGTAAACCGCACCTGATCGGTTCAATCCCGGATTCGAAGCGATGTTGATCATTCCTGCGATCGATTTGAAAGACGGGCAGTGCGTGCGCTTGAAGCAAGGCTCGATGAAGGACGTCACGGTATTTTCCGACGCTCCGGGCGAGCAGGCAAAAACATGGGTGGAACAGGGCGCCAGACGACTGCATGTGGTCGACCTGAACGGGGCGGTTGCCGGCAAACCTAGGAACGAACCGGCCGTCAAGGAAATCGTTGCTGCTGTGGGAAATGAAGTCTCGGTGCAACTGGGAGGCGGCATCCGCGACATGGAAACAATCGAGCACTATCTGGATGACGGTATTACATATGTCATCATTGGCAGCGCCGCGGTAAAAACGCCTGGTCTTCTGCACGAAGCATGCTACGCTTTCCCGGGTCATATCATGGTCGGGCTTGATGCCAGGGGCGGTAAAGTGGCAGTGGACGGCTGGTCCAAAGTCACCGGCCATGACGTTGTAGACCTCGCGAAGAAATTTGAAGATTACGGCGTAGAAGCAGTCATCTATACCGACATCAGCAGGGACGGTATGTTAAACGGGGTCAACATCGAATCCACGGTGGAACTGTCCCGTGCGCTCACCGTCCCGGTAATTGCGAGTGGCGGCTTAGCCAGTCTGGATGATGTGAAGGCACTATGTAAAGTGGAAACTGAAGGCATTATCGGGGCCATCACGGGTCGCGCGATCTACCAAGGCACCTTGAATTTCAAAGCTGCCCAGGCGCTTGCGGATAAACTCTGCTCGAAAGCCAAGTCCTGAGACGTCAAGGCGTATATTCACCGGGGGTTGCAAACAGGATAGTTGATCTGATTTCCCGTTTCCCCAGCGCCACCAAGGCGGAATACTGATTTATGGGCCTCGCCAAACGCATCATTCCTTGCCTGGATGTCACGGACGGGCGCGTGGTCAAAGGCGTGAATTTCGTGGGTTTACGCGATGCCGGTGACCCGGTGGAAATCGCCCGTCGCTACGACGAGCAGGGGGCCGATGAACTCGCATTTCTCGATATTACTGCCAGCTCCGATTCGCGCGGGCTGATTCTCCCGGTTGTCCAAGAGGTGGCAGCTCAGGTATTTATTCCGCTGACAGTGGGTGGTGGCGTGCGCTCCGTTGAGGACGTACGTAGTCTCCTCAACGCCGGGGCTGACAAAGTTAGTATCAATACTTCCGCGATAGAGAATCCACAACTTGTGGCGGACGCGAGCGGCCGCTACGGTGCACAGTGCATTGTGGTGGCAATCGACGCGAAACGGTCGGACGACGGAGCAAGACCGAGTTGGGAGGTGTTTACTCACGGTGGGCGCAAAGCCAGTGGCCGCGATGCGGTAGAATGGGCAAAGCAGGTGGAGGCACTGGGAGCTGGCGAGATTCTGCTTACCAGCATGGACCGGGACGGCACAAGAAACGGTTTTGATTTGATGCTCACGCGGACGATTTGCGACGCGGTGGATATTCCGGTCATAGCCAGCGGCGGTGCGGGTAATCTGCAGCATCTGGTGGAAGGGGTACTGCAGGGCCACGCGGACGCAGTGCTGGCCGCCAGTATTTTCCACTACGGCGAATATACCGTGCTGGAGGCGAAGCAATACATGGCGCGACACAATATTGAAGTCAGACTATAACGAGAACGATTGATGGCTGATAGTTGGTTAAACAAAGTAAATTGGACGCATAACGGCCTGGTGCCGGTGGTGGTTCAGGAAACCGGCGGCAAGGTTCTTATGTTTGCTTGGATGAACCGTGAGGCGCTGAAGCGCACCGCAAGCAGCGGTGAGGCAGTGTACTGGTCGCGCACGCGCAAAAAGTTGTGGTGCAAGGGTGAGGAATCCGGACATGTGCAAAAAGTGAAGGAAATCCGCATCGATTGCGACCAAGATGTGCTGCTGCTCGTCGTTGAACAAGTCGGAGGAATTGCCTGCCATACAGGAAGACACAGTTGTTTTTTCCAGAAATTGCAGAGCCAAAAATGGGTTATCACCGATCCGGTCATCAAAGACCCTAAGGAGATTTATCGGAAATGAGCGACGCCGATATTTTGCAGCGACTCACCAAGACACTGGAAAACCGCAAAGGCGCTGGCCCAGAAGGCTCTTATGTGGCCAAGCTTTATGCAGGTGGGCCGGGAGCAATACTGGAAAAAATCGATGAAGAAGCTTCGGAGGTCCTGCTCGCGGCGAAAGACGGTGATAAACTACAGCTTGTGAAGGAAACCGCCGATTTATGGTTTCATTGCCTGGTCATGCTTTCATATTACGGATTAACGGCAGCTGACGTGCTTCAGGAGTTGCAGCGGCGCGAAGGCGTTTCGGGATTAGTGGAGAAAGCGCAGCGCAGAAAAGGCAGGCCCTAGGATTGCGGAAACGGGGAACAGATGAACAATTGCATTTTTTGCAAAATTGTCAGAGGAGAAATCCCGAGCAAGAAAGTCTACGAAGACGGCGAGATCCTCGCTTTTCACGATATCAATCCGCTCGCGCCAGTGCACTTCATGTTGATACCTAAGCAGCACGTTGAATCGCTTGCGGATGTGCGCGGTGCGCACCAGGATGTGTTAGGAAAAATGATGGTACTGGCGCCGAAACTTGCTGAAGAACAAGGGTGCAAGGATGGTTTCCGTACCATCATCAATACCGGAAGAGTGGCGCGGCAAGATGTATTTCATTTGCATATACATATCATCGGCGGCCCCGAAGTGTTGCCGCAGATGCTGCACCGCCCCAAGTCGGTGTAAACCTTATTGTTGTTAGGAGTTACTATGGGCTCTCTTAGCATTTGGCATTGGTTAATTGTTCTAGTCATCGTGCTTTTGATTTTCGGCACCAAAAAGTTGCGTAATATAGGCACCGATTTGGGAAACGCCGTTAAAGGATTCAAGGAGGGCATGCGCGGCAATTCAGAAGAGGGCAAGGCCGAGAATCAGGTCCAGCCTCCGGCAACCGGAAAGACCATCGAAGGTGAAGTAACGGACAAAACTCAGACCAAAGCATAATCTCGGTGATAATGGCCGATGTTTGATGTCGGTTTTTCTGAAATACTTGTTATCGCACTGGTGGCGCTTATCGTTATCGGCCCAGAGCGATTGCCGAAAGTGGCGCGTACCTTGGGGCATTTATTCGGCCGGCTGCAGCGTTATGTTGCGGAAGTGAAGGCCGATATTGACCGCGAGATGCAAATGGAAGAACTTAGGAAACTGCAAACCAGCATGCACGAAGCGGCCCGCTCCCTTGAAAAATCCGTGAACGAAGGTGTGCGAGATGCTGAATCGCAAGTTAGGACCGTCGCCGATGCTGTGGAGAAGTCTGGTGAGAACGCGGCGCCATCGTCCTCGGCACCCAAACCGGATACAGCTTCCATTAGTCCGCACAAACAATCTTGAGTCCGCCGCCGGCCTTGACATGCCGCGCTGACAGATGGCCGCTCCGGATACATTCATTTCTCACTTAATCGAGCTGCGAGACCGACTGCTGCGCGCAATTCTTGCAGTAATGCTGGTGTTTCTGTGCCTGTTTCCGTGGTCTGGAGATATTTATGCGCTGCTCGCGAAGCCGATGCTCAAGGCGCTGCCCCACGGAGGGCAAATGATCGCGACAGAAGTAACCACGCCGTTTTTTGTGCCCATGAAAGTGACCCTGATGGCGGCTGTCGTCATCGCGCTTCCTTTTATACTTTATCAATTATGGGCGTTTGTTGCGCCGGGGCTGTACGCAAATGAAAAACGTCTGGTCGGCCCGCTGATCGTCACCAGCACATTGTTGTTTCTGGGCGGGATGGCGTTCGCTTACTTTCTAGTGTTTCCCATGGTATTCGGCTTCATAATTGGCATCGCACCGAATGGCGTGGCGGTGATGACCGACATCGGCAAGTACCTTGATTTCGTGCTCACCATGTTTGTCGCTTTCGGGATTGCTTTTGAAATGCCGGTGGCCGTTGTGCTGTTAGTTAAAATGGGCGTAGTCACCGTGACCCAGCTCAAGCAAGTACGTCCCTACGCTATTGTCGGCGCGTTCATTATCGGCGCAATATTTACCCCGCCCGACGTGGTTTCCCAAATCATGCTCGCGATTCCGCTGTGGCTGCTGTATGAACTGGGGCTGGTGGTTGCAGGGTTTGTCAGCAAACCGGGCACGGCTGTGGAAGATTTCCGACCGTTAACCGAGCCTGAAACGGATAACATCCAAGCAAACCAAAAAAAGAAGCACGGCAATTAACCAACAACCGGCTTCTCTACTCCTCGTCTTGCTCCTCCAGATCCTGGACTGTTGGCTTCGGTCTCTTGCCGACGCTGATTTTGACCTGCATTTCGGTCTGGTTGCGCATCATGGTAAAAGCAGCCGGTTTTCCCGGCGGTAGCGCGGCTATCAGGTTTAACATGCTCATGGAATCGGTAACGGGTTTGCCTTGTACTGCGAGCAGGACATCGCCCGGCTTCACCCCAGCCTTGTCGGCAGGGCCGCTTTTCATGACGCCAGCGATTAAGGCTCCATTTGCGCTGGGGAGTCTGAATGATTCGGCCAACTCGTTGGTCAGGTCCTGCGCCTCAACACCGATCCAGCCGCGCGTAACGCTGCCGCTCTTAATGATCTGTTCCATTACCTGCTTGGCGACACTGGTGGGTATCGCAAAACCGATGCCTTGCGAGCCGCCGGTTCTGGTGTAAATGGCACTATTGATCCCAATCAGGTTGCCCGTTGCGTCCACCAGTGCGCCGCCGGAATTACCCGGGTTGATTGCAGCGTCAGTCTGGATAAAGTTTTCAAACGTATTGAGTCCTAGATGGTTGCGACCAAGCGCGCTGATGATGCCCATGGTTACCGTTTGCCCGACACCGTAGGGATTGCCGATGGCCAGCACCACGTCGCCAACGTTTGCTTCGTCGGAACGTCCAAATGTAATTGTCGGCAGATTTTTCATATCTATTTTCAATACTGCCAGATCGGTTTCGGGATCGTCACCGATAACGCGTGGTGTTGCCTTGCGCCCGTCAGGCAGCAGAACTTCGATTTCATCGGCCGCGCGCACCATGTGGGAGTTGGTAAGGATATAACCCTGGGGGCTTACGATTACCCCAGAACCGAGACTGCTGCTACGGCGCTTTTCATCGATGCTATCGCCGAAGAAATGCCGGAACAACGGGTCGTCCATTAGTGGATGACGTGGTACGCGCACTTCCTTGCTGGTAAAAATATTGACCACAGCCGGCATTGCTTTTTTTGAAGCAAAGCTATAGGAATTGATTTTTGTCGGCGTAACGTCCGGCGCCGCTTCCCTAAAAGAAACGACGTTGCCGCCGCGCCACTTGGCCGGCAGCAGGTCGGGTTTCAGAGTGGTTACTACAAAAACCACCGCAAGACAGACCGTCGTGGACTGGGCAAAAATGAGCCAAAACTTGCGCATACAAGGGATTATCCTAAGGTAAAGTAAAATTAAACGTTATATTATCGCGCAAAACTCCTTCCCATAAAAGCGAACGCCTGG
>DASPRE010000008.1:0-109609 GCA_035624615.1 Burkholderiales bacterium
TGGGAGATCTTTGGGAAGCTCGGTAAAATTTGTATTCATGGAAATGCTTGCAGGCTGGACGACCAACTTCCGACCTCAGTGCTTTCTCGCGGGCGCCAAGCGCTACTCGAATTTCGAACAAAAGTGAGATTCGTTGAGCTCTCTACCGCGATACCCGATTGAAAAACCGCTCCGCAGCAAGCGCGCAACGCTGCGGGTCCACGAATCCTCCCGGTGATGCCCGATTGGTAGCAGACAACTCAAAGGTCCTTTTACAAAGCAATATTTTACTGGAAATCTTGATGCTTATTTACATGTTTCTCCCCGCTCTGAAATAGGCTTCGTTATCGTAATACGATTCACGCTCGTTCTCGATATTCCATCCCGGAACGCCGAGCACTGGAACCGGTGCAAGATCCTCGGTGCGGTTGAAGTGCTGCGGATTGCTGAGAAAATCGGCAAGTTTTTGGTCAAGGAACTGCAATTGATTTTTGAGCCCGAGACTAAAGAAATTCGCAGCGACCGGAAAAATCACTGCGCGGCCGGTGACTCCCGTAAAGGGCTGCAAGGCTTTTTCATAAATGGCGTGACCGAAAAGAAAAAATTTCATGCTCGAAATCACGGCTTCCCGGTTAACCCAGAACAGTTCCTTCCATTTGAAGTTCACCAGCAATTGTGCCAACCTCGAATCGCCACAAGCTACGATCACCCCGCCCTCGTCGAACAGGGTGAGCGCATCCTGCGTTGGGCCGCGATTTTGCCGGCCTACACTGATCATCTCTTCCAGCGCAAGGAAATGCCTGCAGTTGAGCGCGGCTTTGCTTTTTGGGAAACTGAGCCACACCAGCACGTTGAGCAAATCGTGCCAGTTTTCGCTTCGCACTTGCACCTCGCACTTCAAATAAATCCGTGCTTCGTATTTGTCTTCCAGTTTTTCAGATTTCACACCTTGCGCAACGAAGCGCAGCGGCAAATCTCTGGCGTTGGTTAATCCCTTTCCTTCGAGAACGTTCGCGTAATCGTCGAGGCCGGGCCAATTTCCAAGTTTCGAAAACGAAATTCCGGCGGACCTTAGCGGCTCGAATATTGGGGAACGCGTAAGAAACAGCGGATCCCAGCCGGCTGCTGCCAAATCAATGCTCCTTAAGCTGCGCAAGCCGCTCTGCTTTATTGAGCTTTGCAATTTCCTCCACCGCTTGGTAAAACTTTGCAAGGTTGCCGTCATTCTTCGCAAGCAGCGCCTGGAACCCGGGCACAAGTTGGGTATAGGTGGCGACTGAGGCAAGGTAAGCGTTGTTGGGCTCCGGAGGAAACCATCGGTCATAGCCGCTGAAACCGCCCCATTTTTGCTTGAGTTCTGCGTATTCCTCCTTAAGCTCGTTGAAAATCTGCCGCTTGCTTTTTCGCGTGCTTGCGTCGCCGATATCCGAGCGGTAGAGCTCATCCAGCCGATTGCGATATTTCATCACCAACATGGCAAAATCCTTACTTCTTTCCAGAGCCGCAATATGCGCTTCACGTTGCTCGGGAGTTCCGTATTTGGCAAGCCAGCGCGAAACTCCTTCTTCCTGGACTGTGACGGCAAAAGATTCATTGAACGTCGTGTCGTCCTGCACATACACCACTTGGTGCGCAAGCTCATGAAAGATCAGTCCGGCCACTTCGGTTTCCGGATCATAAATAAAAGTGTTCAATACCGGATCATCGAACCAGCCAAGCGTGGAATATGCCGGGACTCCTGCCACAAAAACATCATAACCCTGCATTTGCTGGTCATCGGCAACGCGATACGCCTCGCCTTCGGAAAAATAACCGCGGTAGCTGACGCAACCTGCAAAGACGAAGCACCATTCTCTGGGTTTGATCGAGAATTCAGGGGCAGAAAAAACGTTCCATACCACGAATGGCCGACCCAAATCAGCGTATTTACGGAAGCTGCCATTGTCGGGAAGCGCAAGCTCGTCGCTCGCGAATTCGCGAATGTGCAAAACCGTTTCCAGCCTGCGTTTAAGGTCTGGCGTCGCGGTCGGATCAGAAACGATCGTTTCAATCGGCCGCTCCCGTTTCCAGATCTCCGCTTGCCCGCTGACGGATTGCACATAGAATCCTGTATTCGTGCAGCCTAAAAGCAGCAGCAAAAGCAGAACATACAGACGCGCATGCATTTCAGTCGCGAGAAAAGCGCCCGTCTTTAAGGAAGGCGCAAGCTTCCTGCGCGGTCCTGGAAGAAAACAGCATGCCGGAATGGCTTATTGGCATCACGATGTGGTCCTTTATTCCTTTCAAATGCGTCTCTTCAACAGTGACCACGCCGTCATTGGGGCGCGGAAGTCCGCGAATCAGCAGCTTCCCCAAACCCAGGCCGCGATTTCCCGCGATGCTGCCAATTTCATAATCTCCCGCGATGCTCGCGTAGCTTTCATGGGCCAATGCGCTTGGCCCGAGCATCCAGCGCCCCGCTGCGGTTTTCGCCACTGCGCGCGCCGCGTAGCTACCGTTGCAAGGCGCACCCATCAGCACAATACGTCCAATGCGCGAATCAGTATTTTGTTTCAGCATTTGCAGGATCACGAGCCCGCCAAGGCTGTGGCCAACGAAATGTACCCGCTTTGCCTCCAGTGCCGCCGCCGTTCGCGCAAGAGACAAACCATTTTGTGAAAGCGTGGCGCGCATAGAACTGTAGGAAAAGCAGCTCGCGCCATAACCGCAGCGCCCAAGTCGAAAAGCCAGCAGGTACATAGTCCAGCTACTCACCCACAACCCGTGCACCACGATGACCGCTTCTTGTTCCTGCGTGAGCGAAAACATGCTGCCGGATCATTCAGGTCTTTTTTGCAGAAACGGCAAAAGTTCGGCAAGCAGCGCTTCCGGCGCTTCTTCGGGAATGAAATGTCCACTGGGCAGCGCTTTTCCCTGCACGCGCTGCGCTTTCTCGCGCCACGTCCCCAGGACGTCGAACAAGGGATGCATGCGCCCGCGCTCGCCCCACAGTGCGAGCACCGGACAGGTGATCTTACGCCCGAGGTCGTGTTCGTCGTGATCAAAATCAATAGTCGCTGCCGCGCGGTAGTCTTCGAGCGTCGCGCGCTGCGTGCCCGGCAGCTTGAATACTCGCAGGTATTCCTGCATCACTGGCTCTTCGATGGCTTCCGGCGTGCTGCCCAGCGCACGGAAAACAAAGCGCAGGAAGGCTTCCGGCTGCGAAGCAATCAGCACCTCCGGCAAATCGCGCACCTGGAAGAAAAACCAGTGCCAGTAGGAAACAGCGAGTTCCTTGTTGGTGCTGCGAAACATGGTGTGCGTCGGTACGATGTCAATCACGCACAGCCGCTCTACTACTTGTGGGTGATCAAGCGCCATGCGATGTCCGACGCGTGCGCCGCGATCATGGCCAACCACGGCAAAACGCTTGAAGCCCAGCGCCTCCATGAGCAGTTTCATGTCGAGCGCCATGGTGCGCTTGTCGTAGCCGTCGCGCGGCTTGTCGGAATCGCCGTAGCCGCGCAGGTCAGGGCACACGATCCTATACTCGGGCAGCAGCTTCGGCACGATCTTGCGCCACATCAATGCGGTTTCTGGATAGCCGTGCAGCAGCACCATCGGCGGTCCTTCCCCTCCCGCCCAAACGTTGAACCGCACGCCATTGGCGTGAACCAACTGCTGCCGCATACTATTCATGATCTGCTCTCCTTAACGCTTCCGAGGTGTTGAGTCGGGTGCGAGGCCCCTAGGTATCGGTCAAGAAATGCGCCGACGCCTTTCATCCACAAATCGTGGCTCAATTCCAGGCCGTTATTGTGACCGCCGTGAATTTGCAGCAACTGCTTGGGCTCGTGCGCCACGGCATACAGCAGCTGGCCGTGTTCAAACGGAACAACTTCGTCCTCGGGACTGTGCACAACCAACACGGGACAAGACACAGACTGCAGATATTTCTCGGTGTTGTATTGATAGCGCACCAGCAGTCGCACCGGAAACATGTAATAGTATTTCGCTGCAAGATCAGGCACGGACGTAAAAGTCGAGGCAATGATCAAGGCCCCGGGTGTTACGTGCGCAGCCAGCCACGCCGCAACTGCGCCTCCCAGCGACTCACCGTATAGTACGATGGAAGTAGGCGGAACATGCCGTGTTTGCACCAGATATTTCCATGCCGCTTCGGCGTCCTGGTAAGTACCGGCTTCCGTAGGCTTGCCGCTGCTTTTGCCAAAGCCCCGATAATCAAAAATGAAGACCGAAAGACCCATTTCGCCGAACATGCGAAGGTAGTCGAGCCGGAGCGAAATGCTCCCACCATTGCCATGCAAAAATAACACTACGCCGCGAGCTTGCGGTGCCGGTACAAACCAGGCGTCGAGCTTTTCCCCCGAGCTGCTAATCGTCACCTGCTGATAATCCAGTCCGGCATCGCGCGGGGTGGCCACAACTTCGCGGCCGATTTCGGGATAATAAATGAACCGCGATTGAAAAAAGAACAACAGCAGGCACAGTGCGAAATAAGCAGCGGAAACAGTGATCAAAATGTTCCAAATCATGCGCACCGTTCAGTCTCGAAGTCACATCAGCCGCAAGCCGGGCATGTTGATAAAGCCTTTCAGCGACTGGATGCGCTTCATCCAGGATAGTACCCCGGAATAGGGGTCGAGACTGATTTTACCTTGTTCGGCGAGCGCCACATATGGATAACACGCGATATCGGCAATCGTCGGGTGCCCGACCGCAAGCCACAAGTGCTGCTGCAAATGCTGCTCAAGCACCTTGAGCGCATTCTGGCCTGCCGTTTGCGCTTCATTCAAATCGGCTTTGCGGCCGAACACGATAATCGCGCGTGCGCGAGCCAAGCCGTAAAGAATTTCGTTCTGCGCCATCGCCAGCCACTGCGCGACTTCTGCCATGCCCCCAGCGTCCAGCGGTAACCATGACTCTCCGCCATAACGGCGTGCCAGATAAACCAGAATCGCGGTCGAATCCCAGATATATTTTCCGTCGACCTCCAATACCGGAATTTGCCCCCGCGGATTCATATTGAGGAACCACGGCTGTTTTTGCTCTCCGGCAGCGGTGTTGACGCTCACTGTCTCGAATTTCAGATTGAGCAGCGCCAAAAACAAACGAATTTTGTAGGCATTACCGGACGTCTCGCGGTCATAGAGCTTCATTGAATTTCCTTTCTTCGTTGCCGTGAGAAATTATCCGTCAGCTACCCCACTTTGCACAACGCTCAACTCGCAAACAAAAAATCAGCATGAGAATAAAGCGAAGCCAGCAAAATCTGACCTGACATTCCGTACATTGGAAGGCCGAACCAGCTGAACGTTCCCGGTCAAAGATCAGGTAAAAACTGAAATTGGGGTATTTACAGCGGTATCCGGGCGCGACGGCCTAACAGAGGCTAAAACTTACCTCTCTCGGTTCCCAGAAAACGACTGTTCAAAGGTTCCTTGCCAGAACTGGGTTTTTGGCTTAGGCTATTAATTGTAAGCCTATATTCAGGTTATACTTAAAAGAGATTCCTGAAGTTACACTTTAAGGAGCTGTCTTAAGGAGACCACAATGAACTACCACAAATCGCTGGTATTTGCTCTGGTTACGGTCTGCATTCTTTCGATGGCGAGTTTGGCGCGCGCCGACCAGTATGGTGATTACGACGAGCCCTCAGGGATAGCAATGGCGGGGGACCTTCTTTTGGTGCGGCCAGTAAGCCTCGGCGCCACCATTGTGGGCTTCTGCACCTGGATAGTAGCCCTGCCCTTCACCATCCCGAGTGGCAGTGTCGCATCCTCGGCTAAGGCCCTGATTGCAGAACCGGCTAGTTACACCTTCAGCCGCCCGCTCGGGGTGTCAGAAGCTAAGCCCATTCCGGACGTCACGCGGTAATTAATATCGTTAATCTTATCATGGCGGGAGCCGGGTCTACCCGCGGCGCCGGCCCGCGTTTTTGCGTTTATTGACGATATATCCGGCGAGCAACACCGCGCCTATGATAAGCGCGTATGTCCCCCACACAACGATCGGTTTGTGAACTAGAAACCCCTTCATTATTGGCTCATCGGTAATCATTTTCGCGCTGGTCCACGCCAGCACACCGGCGCCAACGTATACCAACCCTGGAAAGCGCTCGATCCAGCCGAGAATCAGCGTGCTGCCCCAAACCACAATGGGCACGCTAATCAGCAGGCCGACAATGACCAGGAGGAAACTTTCGTGAGCCGCGCCGGCCACGCCCAGCACGTTATCGAATCCCATAACTGCGTCAGCGATGATGATCGTTTTCATCGCACCCCAAAACGTGCCAGCGGCGGTATCCGGATGCTTTCTTTCCTTGGCGGGCGCCAAAAGGCGATACGCAATCCAGATCAGCAGCAGCCCTCCGAGGAGCAATAATCCGGGAATTTGCAGCAGCCAAACCACGAATAACGTCATCACTGCACGCACAACTATGGCGCCCGCTGTTCCCCAGATGATGGCGCGCTTTTGCAAATGCTTGGCTACATTTCGCGCGGCAATGGCGATTACGATTGCGTTGTCGCCCGCCAGCACCAGATCGATGATGACGACGGCGACAAGCGCTGAAAAAAACGGAGCGGAAAGTAGTTCCATGACGATTACCTCCTCCAAATCAGCGAAAGTTCCGCCAACAAACACCGGGCGGACATGGCAAAGGTCTCGCTTGCAACCGTTCAAGTGCCAGCAAAACCGGGGAGGTAATCCCGTGCTGACGGCTTTGCTGTCGGTGGCCCAATGCCACCGTAAAGCTACTCCCCTTCGCAGGGCATGGAAATTTTCACATGGTAGAAACCAAAAGGCAATGATCGATTCATAGTAAAAGCACCAGACAGGACTTATAATGATTTCCTTACCGCTTGGATTCGATGATGAAAACTTCCGCAACTGCCTCGACTGCAACCACTGAGCCGCTTATTCTGCTGCGCGATGCAGACGGCGTGGCTACGCTCACGCTGAACCGACCCACGCAGTTCAACGCGCTTTCGGGTGGTCTACTTACCGAACTGCAAGCTGCGCTCGACGGGATTGCGCGGAATCAATCCGTGCGTGTGGTGGTCATGGCAGGAGCGGGGCCGGCATTTTGCGCTGGCCACGACCTCAAGGAAATGCGCGCCAACCGCGACCCGCGGGTTATCGAAGACCTGTTCAAACGCTGTAGCGGCGTGATTATGACGCTGATTGAGCTTCCGCAGCCGGTCATTGCTCGAGTGCACGGCATAGCCACTGCCGCTGGATGTCAGCTGGTCGCAACATGCGATCTCGCAGTAGCCTCGACTGAGGCGCGGTTCGCAACATCAGGAGTCAATTTTGGGGTGTTCTGCTCAACTCCAGGAGTAGCGCTTTCGCGTACCATGCCGCGGAAATTGGCGATGGAGATGCTGCTCACCGGGGATTTCATCGACGCCCAAACTGCCTTGCAGCGCGGACTGGTCAACCGTGTGGTGCCACCCGCTCGACTGGATGATGAAGTAATGAAGCTGGCTGCAGCGATTAAATGCAAATCTCGCGCGGCCGTTTCATTAGGCAAGAAAACGTTTTACAAGCAGCTGGAATTGAACCTGCAACAGGCGTACCAATACGCAAACCAAGTCATGGCATGCAACATGATGGATGACGACGCCGCGGAAGGAATTGAAGCATTCGTTCAAAAGCGCCAACCGAACTGGAAAAGCTGATTTAAAAATGAAGGCTGCGGCTCTGCTGATATTTCTCACGCCGCTTGCATGTATCGCCGGAGGCTCCAACTACGGCATCGTTCCCGGGGCTAATTCCAAATTCGCCGGCAAGGTAACTGAATGGTCGGTGCCAACACCTAAATTCGCTCGCGATCCTGCGCCAGGACCGGATGGCAATATTTATATTACTGTCATGCACGCAGACAAGATCGCGCGCTTTGCCACCGGTGCCAAGACCTTCAAGGAATGGGATTTGCCGCGGGGCGCGCACCCGCACGGGCTGCTGGTGGATAAGGACGGAATGGTGTGGTACACAGGTAATGGCAACGGCACTATCGGCAAGCTCGATCCCGTCTCCGGCAGAGTCACTGAATTCAAAGCGCCGTCCGGTGGAGATCCGCATACGCTGGTGACAGATGACAATGGCATCATCTGGTTCACCGAACAGAGCGGCAACCGCATAGGCCGGCTTGATACACGGTCGGGCAGGATCAGCGAATTTAAGGCATCGGGAAACCCGTACGGCATTGCGCTGGATAAGGCGGGCAACGTGTGGTTTTGCGAGATCAGCGGGAATAAACTGGGCAAGCTCAATCCGCAAACCGGCGCCATCAAGGAAATTCCCGTGGAACCGGGCTCGCATCCGCGGCGTATGGCGCTGGCGCCAGACGGCTCGCTTTGGGTCACGCTTTATGGCGCGGGCAAGCTCATCCGAGTCGATACGGTATCGGACAAAATAATTAAGGAATACCTGCTTCCATCGGGAAATGAAGGCGGACCTTACGCGGTGACCGTTGATGGTGCAGGTATGGTGTGGGTAGATGAAATCAATACTGACACTGTGGTGCGGCTCGACCCGCAATCCGGCGCAATGCGCGTAATACCACTCCCGTCAAAAAACGTCGGTATTCGCAAAATGATTGTGGACGGGCAGGGAAAACTCTGGTACATGGGCAGCCACAACGGCCGGCTCGGCGTCATTGAATAATTCCGCTACATCGAGCATCCTCAATGCACTAGCTTTGCTTTCGCTCACGGCCGTTTCCGGGTTCGATGCCGCCGCAAAAGACTTGCCCCTCGATAATATAAAGCTGCCTTCCGGTTTCGGAATCAGTATTTTCGCAGAAGTCCCCGGCGCTCGTTCCATGACGCTCGGAGCCGATGGTACTGTGTACGTTGGCAGCATGCACCAAGGCAAGGTCTACGCGGTTACCAAAGATCGCAACGTCCATGTCATTGCCGAAGATCTCAGCATGCCAAACGGCGTCGCCTATCGCAACGGCGCGCTGTACGTCGCGGAAATCGGCCGTGTCTTGCGTTACGACAACATCGAGTCCCGCCTGTCCGGAACCAGCAAGCCGGTTGTGGTCAATGACAAATTCCCCAAAGATTTTCATCATGGCTGGAAATTCATCGCCTTCGGCCCGGATGGCCTGCTCTACGTTCCCGTAGGCGCGCCGTGCAACATCTGCGAGCCCGACCCCGACCGTTATGCGCTGATTTCCCGGATCAAGCCTGACGGCAGCGGTTACGAAGTATTTGCGCGGGGCGTGCGCAACTCAGTTGGTTTCGACTGGGATCCGCAAACCAAGGAGTTGTGGTTCACCGACAACGGGCGCGATTGGATGGGTGACAATTTGCCTTCGGATGAACTCAATCATGCACCGAAAGCGGGAATGCATTTCGGCTACCCTTACTGCCACGAGGGCGACATTCCCGATCCTGAATTTGGCGCCAAGCACAGTTGCAATGAATTCACTCCCCCGGCAATCAAGCTGGGCCCGCACGTGGCGGCCCTGGGAATGCGCTTCTACACAGGCAAAATGTTCCCCGCGGAATACCGCAATGGAATTTTCATCGCCCAGCACGGTTCCTGGAACCGCAGCAAGAAATCGGGCTACCGCGTGATGATGGTCACGCTGAAGGACCACAAACCCGACAAGTACCAAGTGTTCGCTGAAGGCTGGCTGCAGGGGGAAAAGAACTGGGGCCGGCCGGTCGACGTGTTGGTCATGCCCGATGGATCGCTGTTGGTTTCCGATGATCAGGCCGGTGTAATTTACCGCATCAGCTATCAGGCACAATAACCGGCTGTTATGCTCCGGGCGCGCGGTAAGCGACCGATTTCTTGCACGCCGCGTCAATTTCTTCCGGTGTGATTAGAGGAGTTGTCGATACCTGGGCGCCTCCCCTCGAGTTGATGACAAGACTCGCCGCAGCGGCCGCAATTGCGTCAGGCACATCAATAATCGCAAACACGTCAGGCTCCCCAAAGGCGAAGTAAAACGCTTCAAGCTTCCCGCCCATTCCCTGAATCATCTGCGCCACCGCCGCCCGCCTGCCTGAACCGCCTTCTTTGAGCAGCCCCTTTGTTCCCTCCACCGTATATGACGCTTTTATAAGAAACTTGGCCATGGTACACCTCCTTTAACGTGACAAAATAATACGCCCGAAAGCGGACGACTACGACTTGAGAATTTTTTCCGCCCAGAACAGTCCATTGATGGTTTTGCCGTCAGTAATTTCGCCCTCTCTCACCCATTGCAAAGCCGTGCCCAGTTCCACTGTAAGCACCTCGAGGAATTCCTCGTCATCGGGCTTGCTACCCTGATGGCTCAATTTTTGCGCAAGATAAAATAACTGCCGCTCGGTGGAATAGCCGACGCAGGGATAGGCAGAGGCGAGATAGCGCCAAGTTTTTGCGACGTAGCCGGTTTCTTCCAGCAACTCGCGCTGCGCGCACAGCAGAGGATCTTCTCCCGGTTCGATTTTGCCCGCAGGCAATTCATAGAAATGGCTGTGCAAGGGATAGCGGTATTGGCGCTCTAGCAGCAACATGCCGTCATCAAGCACCGCGATGATCACGACCGCACCCGGATGGACCAGATATTCACGAATGGATGTTTTGCCGTCGGGCAATTTGACCCGATCTTCCATTAATTCCAGAAATGCGCCGCGGTAGACCGATTTCGAGGAAAGCTCCGTCTCAGTGAAATCGCTGTCGTGTTTTGGCGTTTTCATAGCATCAGTTATCGCTCCAGAGGTTACGGTGCACAAAACCGGAATAGGCGAATAACAGGAACGGGCAAAGGGTCACCAGATAATATTCCAGCCCTATTCGTGCCGCTTGCTCCGCCCCTCGTATCCAGCGTATAACCCAGACCAATCACCACGAAATTAGGCACCAGGGTTTTGACCCGCCGCGACGCGGGAATTTTGACAAACAATTCCAGCTAAATAAAAATTATGCGCGCGTTCAATCACAAGGAGCGCGCAATTGAATTCACGCACAATGCCATCAGCGGGTACGGAAGGATGCCCAGAACCAGCATGGCGAGCCCGTTGGCGCTCATCAGGATACGCGCGTCTGGCTGCGGCAGGATCGGCGCACGGTCTTCCGGCTCGTCAAAATACATGAGCTTGACGATGCGCAGATAATAAAACGCTCCGATGATAGAAAACAACACTGCAGCCACGACCAGCCACACATAGCCCGCCTCCAATGCCGCCTCGAACACTGAAAGCTTGGCAAAGAAGCCCGCCGTGGGCGGCACACCCGCCATTGAAAACATCAGCAGCAACATCAGGAACGCATACCACGGGTTACGCTGATTCAGGCCCTTGAAGTCATCCAAGTTCTCCGCCTCGAAGCCTTCCCGGGACAGCAGCAAAATCATGCCGAAACTTCCGAGGCTCATCAGCACGTAGACCAGCATGTAAAACATCGCGGAGCTGTAACCGTTCACGCTGGCGCTCAATATCCCCAACAGCATGAAACCCATGTGCGAAATGGCCGAATACGCCAGCATTCTTTTGAGGTTGGTTTGCGCGATGGCCGTGACGTTGCCTATCGCCATGGACAGCACTGCGAGTATTATCAGCATGCCCTGCCAGTCCACGGCCAGGTCTTGCAAGCTGAAAACCAGAAGGCGCATGGCAAAAGCAAACGTTGCGAGTTCGGGCGCAGAACCTATGAAAAGAGTGATCGCGGTCGGGGCGCCGTGGTAGACATCCGGTACCCACATGTGGAAAGGCACTACTCCCAATTTGAAACCCACGCCGGCAACGATGAACACCAGCCCGAATACCAGGACTGTTTGGTGCCCAACCCCGCTGTGAATCGCAAGCGCTACTTTGGTGATTTCCAGTGAGCCGGTCGCCCCGTAAATCATCGACATACCGTACAGCAGCATGCCTGAAGCAAGTGCGCCTAGCACGAAATACTTCATTGCCGCTTCAGTTGCGACCGGCGAATCGCGCTGCAACGCGACCATGGCGTAGAGGCTTAACGACAACAATTCCAGACCAAGGTACAGGGGCAGAAAATGATTCGCCGAAATCATGACCATCATGCCGAGCGTGGCAAACAGCGTTAGCGCAAAAAATTCACCTCGAAATATACCGCGCAGTATAAGGTAGGTACGCGTATACACCAGCATAATCGCCACGGAAAGGTAGACCATCACTTTAAGTACGTCGGCCATCAGGTCGGCGACAAACATGTTGTTGAAGCTGTACCCCACTTCGTGGCTGCTCACCGAAACAGTAATGAAGGCGCAGCCAAATAGGGTGAGCTGTGTGAGCAAATATGTCACGAAGCGCTTTTCATCGCTCACAAAGAGATCGAACACCAGAATCAACGACACCATCAGGAGCAGGAACAGCTCCGGATAAGCAGGCGCCAAGTCGGGTGCAGTGAATTCCATTTTTGCTCCTCAGAACCCTAAAGCTTGCTCTGCGCTACGTGCAAGAGCAAATTATTCACCGAGGCATGCATCACCTCTGTGAACGGTTTGGGATAAACCCCCATTGCTAGCACCGCGAGCGCAAGCAAACCCAGCACTAACGTCTCGCGCGCGGAGATTTCAGATAGGGCTCCGACATGGCTGTTTGCCACCGCGCCGAAAATCACTCGCTTGTACATCCACAGCGTGTAGGCGGCGCCAAAAACCATGGTGGACGCAGCCAGCGCCGCGTACCAGAAATTAACCCTGAGCGAACCCATGATGACCATGAACTCACCGACAAAACCACTGGTTGCCGGCAACCCGGAATTGGCCATGGCAAACAGCATGAACAACGACGCAAATGCCGGCATTCTGTTCACCACTCCTCCGTAGTCGGCGATATTGCGCGTATGCATGCGGTCATAAAGCACGCCTACGCACAAAAACAGCGCGCCTGAGACAAAACCGTGCGAGACCATTTGCACCAACGCGCCTTCAGCGCCGTAAGTGTTGAATATAAAAACACCCAGCGTGACAAAACCCATGTGGGAAATCGAAGAATACGCGATCAGCTTCTTCATGTCTGTTTGCACCAGCGCCACCAGGCCGATGTACACCACAGCAATTAGCGACAGAGCAATCATAAAACCGGCAAGGTAATGGCTTGCGTCAGGGGTAATGGGAAGCGAGAAACGCAGAAAGCCGTATCCGCCGACTTTAAGAAGGATGGCGGCAAGAATAACCGAACCGCCGGTCGGCGCTTCAACATGCGCATCCGGCAACCAAGTGTGCACTGGCCACATCGGCACTTTCACCGCAAACGAAAGGAGAAAGGCGATAAAAATTAGAATTTGCTCGGTAAACGACAACCGCAAGTTATAGTAATCGAGGATTTCAAAGCTGCTACCCGAAGCGTTGTACAAATAGATAAATGCCACCAACATCAGAAGCGAACCCACCAGGGTATACAGAAAAAATTTGACCGCTGCGTACACACGATCCGGCCCGCCCCATACGCCGATGATCAGGAACATCGGGATCAGCATGCCTTCGAAGAACACATAGAACAGTACGGCGTCGAGCGCGGAAAACACCCCGTTTAACAGGCCAGCCATAATAAGGAATGCCGCCATGTATTGCGCGACCCGCGTTTCGATGACGCGCCAACCGGCGATCACCACCAACAGGGTCATGAAGCTGTTTAGAAGGATAAACAACAGCGAGATGCCGTCCACGCCCAAATGATAGTGCGCGTTGAAGCGCTCAATCCACGGACGCATTTCCACGAACTGCATTCCGGCTACAGAAAGATCAAATTTGGCATAAAGCGGCAACGTAACTAAGAAGCTCAGCAGCCCTCCGGCCAGGGCCAGCGACCGCGCGAGCGGCGCCTTGCGATCACCGCCCGTCGCGAGCACCAAAAGCCCAAAGAAGATGGGCAGCCAGATTGCCAAACTCAACAGAGGAAAGCCTAACAGCATTTTTGATCCACTTTGTTATTCTGCATCCAGTGCCGATCTCAAGGCCGGGAAAACCATAGAGTCAGAAGCACGAAGACGCCGATAATCATGCTGAAGGCGTAGTGATAAATGTAGCCGGACTGAAGATGGCGGATCACGACTGAAGCCAAGCGCACTAGGTGCGCGGTCCCGTTCACGAAAAAGCCGTCGATCACCGTCACGTCTCCCACTTGCCACAAGCTCCCTCCCACGCGCCGCGCACCCCCTGCAAATAGCCATTGATAGAATTCATCAAAACCATACTTGCGTTCGAGGATTCGGTAAATCAGATCGAAGCGTTCTCTGATTTTCTGCGGTAGATCGGTGCGCACCCTATACAGGTAATAGGCCAAGCTTATTCCGGCCACAGCCAGCCAAAATGGCAAAGCAGTCACGCCTTGCAGAACAAATGCGAACGCGCCGTGAAATTCCTCGTGCAAGCGAGCCAGCACGTCATACTCGGGACGGACCACGATGGCGCGGCCAAAATACCCGCCAAACAGCATCGGCTCAATGTACTGCCAGCCGGTATAAACCGACGGGACAGCGAGCATAACCAGCGGCACCGTCACCACCGCGGGCGATTCACGCAGATTTTCGCGCGCATGCTCATCCATGCGCGGCTCTCCATGGAAGGTCATAAACAACAGGCGAAAAGTATATAACGCGGTCACGAAAACGCAGCTCAAAACACAAAAATAGGCGAACACCGCGCCGGGCACGCGCGACAAATGCACCGCTTCAATGAGGGAGTCCTTAGAGAAAAATCCAGCAAAAGGCGGAATACCGGTCAACGCCAGCGCACCCACAACCGCGGTCCAGTAGGTGACCGGCATGTATTTTTTTAACCCCCCCATTTTGCGCATGTCCTGCTCGTGATGCAAAGCAATGATCACCGAGCCCGCACAGAGGAACAGCAGCGCTTTGAAGAATGCGTGCGTCATCAGATGGAAAATGCTTGCGGCAAAAGCGGAAGCCCCCAGTCCCACTGTCATGTATCCCAGTTGCGAGAGCGTCGAATAAGCCACCACGCGCTTTATATCGTTTTGCACGATGGCGATGAGCGCCATAAACAGCGCGGTGATACCGCCGATCACCAGCACGACGGATTGTGCGGTTTCAGACAGCTCAAATAACGGTGACATGCGCGCCACCATGAAGATACCGGCGGTGACCATGGTCGCAGCGTGGATCAACGCGGAAATCGGCGTCGGACCTTCCATCGAATCCGGCAGCCAGACATGCAATGGGAATTGCGCGGACTTGCCCATCGCGCCCGTGAACAGCAGAATGCAAATCAGCGTCATCACCGCCCAAGGTTCATCCGTAATGATTTCGATCGTCTGGTTAGCAAGCTGCGGCGCATGCTGGAATACTGTGGCGTAATCGAGCGTGCCGAAATAGGAGAGTATTAAAGCGATCCCGAGCAGAAAGCCGAAATCTCCGACTCGGTTTACCAAAAATGCCTTCAGACCGGCGAAAATCGCACTTTCTCGAGTGTACCAGAAGCCGATGAGGAAATAAGAAACCAACCCCACCGCCTCCCAGCCGAAAAACAGCTGCAGGAAGTTGTTGGCCATCACCAGCATCAGCATTGAAAAAGTGAAAAGCGCGGTATAGCTAAAGAAACGCTGGTAGCCAGGATCATCATGCATGTAGCCGATGGTGTAAATGTGCACCATCAGCGATACAAAACTTACCACCACCATCATCGTTGCGCTGAGCTTGTCGATGAGAAAACCGACTTCAAAGCGCGTGGCCCCGGAGGTAAGCCAGGTATAGACGCCGCCGTTGAAAATGTTGCCGCGTTCCACGTCCTGGTAAATTGCCAGTGATGTGAAAAAAGATATGGCGACGCCGATGATCGCCGCCCAATGGCTTCCTGCCCGGCCGATTTTGTGCCCGAATAACCCGGCTATGATGGCCCCGGCCAGCGGCGCAAGCGGTACCAGCAGGTAAAGTTCTTGCATATAGGTCATCGTTAACCCTTCAGGCTGTCCAGATCATCAACATTGATCGTTTTCAGGTTACGGAACAGGACCACCAAAATCGCCAATCCGATAGCCGATTCCGCCGCTGCCACAGTGAGAATGAAGAAAACGAAAATCTGCCCTGCAGTGTCGTTGAGAAAATGCGAAAACGCGATGAAATTCATGTTTACCGCAAGCAGCATGAGTTCAATGGCCATCAGCAGAATAATCACGTTCTTGCGGTTGAGAAAAATTCCCACCACGCTGATGGAAAACAGTATTGCCCCGAGTATCAGATAATGCGAAAGCGATACCAAGTGTTCCTCCCTAAATTCCCTAATGGGCGAACGGCAAAGAGTAAGATCGCGGCACCGGTTTGCTAGGGCTTCTAGCTTCTTACTCCTTACTTTTTTCGGCCGGCATCGATACAAGGCGTACCCGGTCCTCACGCCGCACTGTTACCTGTCTTGCCGGATTTTGGTACCTTGTGTCCTTGCGCCGGCGCAAGGTTAGCGCTATGGCAGCCACTATTGCCACCAAAAGAATCACTCCTGCAACTTCAAACGGATAGACGTATTGGGTGTAAATCAGTCGTCCGAGCTCTCTGGTATTGCTGTACCCGGTAGCATGCGCCTCAGGCGAAGGCATTTGCGCGAGGCCGAAATATTTGCCGCCAAGCACCATCGCCATTTCAACTACCAGCAAAAACGCCAGCGGAAGGCCAATGTACAATCCTTTCCAAAAACCTTCACGCAGCCGGTCGAGATTGATATCGAGCATCATCACAACGAACAGAAATAACACCATCACCGCGCCTACATAGACCAGCACCAGGGTGATCGCGAGAAACTCGGCTTCCAGGAGCAGCCACAATCCTGCCGAAGTAAAAAACGCCAGCACCAGAAACAGCGCAGAATGCACCGGGTTGCGCACCGTAATAACGCACAGCGCAGCGAGCAGCAGGATCGCAGACAAAAAATAAAACGTGAATGTTTGAAATTGCATGTTTATATTTTTAAGGAAAAAGGTGTAAAGAACGCGGGGAACGAGAAAAAAACCTGTTCCCGGTTTTTGTTTTTATCGCTCACCTATTACCCCTCGCTCCTCGCGCCGTTACCGGTACGCCGCATCAGCGGCGCGGTCTTTTGCGATCTGTTCTTCATACTTGTCCCCCACTGCCAGCAGCATTTTCTTGGTGTAAATCAAATCGCCGCGTTTTTCGCCGTGGTATTCGAGAATGCGCGTTTCCACAATCGAATCCACCGGGCAGGACTCCTCGCATAATCCGCAGAAAATGCACTTGGTCAAATCAATGTCGTAGCGCGTGGTGCGACGCGTCCCGTCTGCCCGCTGTTCGGATTCGATGGTGATCGCCAGCGCCGGGCACACTGCCTCGCAGAGTTTGCATGCAATACAGCGTTCCTCGCCATTAGGGTAACGGCGCAGCGCGTGCAGTCCCCTGAAGCGCGGGCTCTGCGGCGTTTTCTCCTCGGGAAACTGCACTGTAATCTTACGCGCGAATAAGTGCCTGCCAGTCAACCACATGCCTTTGGCTAGCTCTACCAGCAGAAAAGTTCTGAAGAATTCCGTTATGCGCCGCATATCATCATCCCCATAACCAGAAACGCGTCTGCTGCAGGCCGCCAATGACGAAAATCCATACCAGCGTTACGGGGATAAACACTTTCCAACCTAAGCGCATGATTTGGTCATAGCGGTAGCGCGGAAAAGTGGCGCGGAACCACAAAAAGCAAAACGCGATGAAAACTACCTTGAACAGCAGCCAGAACACTCCGGGCAGCCACGTGAACGGCGCAAAATTAAACGGTGGTAGCCAGCCGCCGAGAAACATGGTTGCGCACATGGTGGAGACTAGGATTATGTTGGCGTATTCGGCGAGAAAAAATATTGCGAACGCCATGCCTGAATACTCGACGTGAAACCCAGCGACAATTTCAGACTCGCCTTCCGCCACATCAAACGGCGAACGATTGGTTTCGGCCACGCCTGAAATCAGGTACACGAGGAACAGCGGAAACAGTGGAATGAAAAACCAGTTTAAAAAACCTCCCGGGCCCTGTTGGGCCTTTACGATCTCGACCAGATTAAGGCTATGCGACGCCATCAGCACGCCCACCAATGCAAAACCCATCGCGATTTCGTAGGAAACGATTTGCGCCGCGGAGCGCATCGCGCCCAGAAAGGCATATTTGGAATTCGATGCCCAGCCGGCGATGATTACTCCGTATACACCCATGGATGTTATCGCCATGATGTAGAGCAGGCCCGCATCCACGTTGGCGAGCACCAGCTCGGGCTGAAACGGCACCACGGCCCACGCCGCCAATGCTGGCGTGATGGAAAGCACCGGCGCCAGCACGAACAGAAAACGATTGGCGCCGCTCGGGATGATGATTTCCTTGACCAGCAGCTTGAATGCATCCGCAATCGGCTGCAACCAGCCCTTGGGCCCCACGCGATTTGGGCCGATGCGCACCTGCATATAACCGATCACCTTGCGCTCGGCAAACGTGAGGTAAGCGACCGAAAGCAACAGCGGCACCACGATTGCGACAATAAGCGCCAGTGTCTTGGAGAAGGTGATGACATACGGCCACCACACTGGCCCGAATAATTCCGGAAGAGCATTCACGGCGCGCGCTCCACGGTGATTATGCCGAACATTGCGCCCAGTTCTGCGGTCAACGGGTGCGCGCTGGCCACTCGCACGCAGTTCTGTGGCAGCGAGTCATCGCGGTGGGCGGCAAGAATTGTCGAGCCTCGCTCCTGGGTCAACTTCACCTTGTCGCCCTCGCGCAGCTTGAACTTCTCGAAAAGCGCCCCGGACATCGCTGCCACCGTTGCCTTGGCATCGCTGGTTTTCTGCAACGAGGCGGCACGGCGCACAATGGCGTCGGACGAATAGATGGGCACTTCTCCAATACGTTGCAAAGCGTCCGCAACAGGAGTTTCGACGCCAACAACAATTGGCTTACGCAGGTTATTGTTAAGCTTCTTGTACAAATCCACATCCAAGTTGGGAACGATTTCCGCACGCACCTGCTCTATGCTTTCCTGCTCGAAGCCTGCGAGCCTTAAAAGATTGCCAAGTACACGCAACACCTTCCAAGCTGGGCGCGTTTCAGCAAGTGGCTTTACCGTGCCGTTGAAGCTTTGCGCCCTGCCCTCGGCATTGATAAAGGTGCCGGCAGTTTCGGTAAACGGGGCGATCGGCAGCAGCACATGCGCATATTCGGTAGCCTTATGCTTGTAGGCACTCATCGCCACCACCAGCTCGGCGTCGCGCATCGCGGCAACCGCCTCGCTCGGATCATGGCAATCAAGCTCTGCTTCGGTATTGAGCAGCAAATAAGCTTTAAGCGGATTTTCCAGCATCGCCTTTGCGTGCTGACCCGCAGGCGTTCCGAATGGGACGGCGCCGGCGATATAACCTCCGACGCTGTTTGCCGCTTCACCGAAAATGCCGAATTTTGCACCGAGAAGCAAAGCGAGGTTCTGGGCCAAGGAATGCAGGGTGGCGGCCTGCGGGTGGTGTTGCGCCGTATTGCCCAGAAACACCGCGACGTTCTTTCCGGATGTCAGGCTTTCCGCGATGCGGCCCGCTTCCTGGGAAGGGTTGAGCGAGGCAAGCTGCGCGGGAGAAGGCTGATGCTTCGTTTCGGCCACCGCTTTTAGAATTTCCGCAAGGGTCTTTACCATTTCCCGAGGCGCAACGATGGCCTTATGTTCGATCTTCATGAGCAAGTCATCGTCTGCCGCATTGATGAGACTGATCTGCGTACCGCGCTTTGCTGCCTGGCGCAGGCGATGAACGAGAAGCGGATGATCCTTGCGCAGCATGCTGCCCACCACGAGAGCGCGGTCAAGCTGGCCGATTTCCGCAATTTTCATTCCCAGCCAGGGCGCGCCCTGCAACTGCGAATCAGCGCTAAAATCACACTGGCGCAGCCTGAAATCTACATTGCCACTCCCGATTCCGCGCACGAGCTTCTGCAACAAATAAAGCTCTTCCAGCGTGCTGTACGGAGTGGCGAGTGCGCCAATCGCCTGGGCGCCATGCGAATTTTTAATTTGTATTATTTTATTCGCGATAAATTCGAGTGCAGTTTGCCATTCCGCTTCCTTCCAGTCGCGGCCCTGCTTCAACATAGGCCGCGCCAAGCGCTGGTCTGAGTTCAGTCCCTCGTAGGAAAAACGGTCTCTGTCGGAAAGCCAGCACTCATTTATTTCCTCGTTGTCGCGTGGCAGCACGCGCATCACTCGGCCTTTTTTAACTTGCACGATCAGGTTGGAGCCCAAGCTATCATGCGGGCTTACCGATTTGCGGCGCGACAGTTCCCAGGTACGTGCGGTATAGCGAAATGGCTTCGAGGTCAGCGCACCCACCGGACAAATATCGATCATGTTGCCCGAGAGTTCCGAGTCGACCGTTTTTTCTACGAACGGCATGATTTCCGCATGTTCGCCGCGTCCCACCATGCCAAGTTCCATGATGCCAGCGATTTCCTGACCGAAGCGCACGCAGCGCGTACAGTGGATGCAGCGGGTCATGTCGGTGGCAATCAGCGGCCCAAGATTCTTGTCCGGCACCACACGTTTATCCTCCTGATAGCGTGAGGCACTGCCGCCGTAGCCTACGGCAAGATCCTGCAACATGCATTCGCCCCCTTGGTCGCAAATTGGGCAGTCGAGAGGGTGATTGATTAGCAGAAACTCCATCACGCCCTTCTGCGCGGCTACCGCAACATTTGAGTGGGTCCACACCTTCATGTCGCGAGCGACCGGCGTGGCGCAGGCCGGCAGCGGCTTGGGAGCCTTTTCCACTTGCACCAAACACATGCGGCAATTGGCGGCGATTGACAGTTTTTTGTGATAGCAGAAATGCGGGATGAAAATGCCGAGCTCGTTGGCTGCATCCATGATAGTGCTGCCTTCCTTTACTTCTATATGCTTGCCATTTAGCTCGAGTTCTATCACGACTTTCCTATAGGTAGGCCGGCACCAGGCATTTTTTATGTTCGATGTGGTGCTCAAACTCGTCTCGGAAATGGGTGATGAAGCTCTTTACCGGCAGAGCTGCAGCATCACCCAAGGCGCAAATGGTGCGCCCCGCGATGTTATCGGCCACGTTAAGGAGTAGATTCAAATCTTCCTCCTTTCCCTGCCCGTGTTCGATGCGATTCACCACGCGGTATAGCCAGCCGGTGCCTTCGCGGCACGGAGTACATTGGCCGCATGATTCCTCGAAATAAAAATAAGCAAGCCGGAGCAGCGCCTTCACCATGCATACGGTCTCGTCCATGACAATGACTCCGCCTGATCCCAGCATCGAGCCGGCCTTGGCGATCGAATCATAATCCATGTCAGTCGCAAGCATGATATGCGCGGGCAAAACCGGCATCGAGGAACCGCCGGGGATGCATGCCTTGAATTTCCTTCCTCCGCGCATGCCGCCCGCGAGCTCCAGGAGCTTCGCGAACGGCGTACCCAGCGGCACTTCATAGTTGCCGGGCTGGCTGACATGTCCGCACATGGAGAAAATTTTCGTGCCGCCGCTGTTTGGCCTGCCCATGCTTAAGAACTTCTCCCCGCCATTTAGCACAATTGAGGGAACGCAGGCGAGCGTTTCGGTGTTGTTAACCGTGGTGGGCCTCCCGTACAAGCCGAAACTTGCGGGAAAAGGCGGTTTGAAGCGAGGCATGCCTTTCTTGCCTTCAAGCGAATCGAGAAGGGCAGTCTCTTCGCCGCAAATGTAGGCACCGTAACCGTGATGGTTGTAAAGATGAAAGCTAAAATCCGAGCCGAGGATGTTGTCGCCGACGAAACCCGCGGCGCACGCTTCTTCCAGCGCTTCCTCCATGCGCTCGTAACAGTCCCAGACTTCGCCGTGCACATAGTTGTAGCCGGTCTTGACTCCCATCGCATAAGCCGCAATTGCCATTCCTTCAATGACAATGTGGGGGTTGTAGCGCATGATGTCGCGGTCCTTGAACGTGCCGGGCTCGCCTTCGTCTGAATTGCATATCAGATACTTTTCCCCGGTGAAACTCTTTGGCATGAAGCTCCATTTCAATCCGGTGGGAAACCCAGCACCACCGCGACCGCGCAGCCCGGATTTTTTTACTTCGTTGATGATATGCTCAGAAGAAATGTTTTCGGCCAGCACTTTTTTGAGCGCAGTATAGCCGCCGCGGCGCATGTAATCGCCGATACGCCAGTTGTTCCCGTCCAAGCCGACAAGAACAACAGGGTTGATGTGCCGATTATGCAGACAAGTCATGATCCGAGCTCGTCAAGCAGCGCGTCCAGTTTTTCCTGGGTCATAAAGCTGCACATGCGCTTGTTGTTAACCAGCAAAACCGGGGCATCACCACAGGCGCCAAAGCACTCGCCCTCTTTCAGAGTAAACTGCCCGTCCGCCGTGGTTTCATTAAAACCAATAGCGAGCTTTTTTTTAAGATGATCCGCCGCGGCGTTTGCCCCGGACAGCGCGCACGGCAGGTTGGTGCAAAGCGAAATCTTGTATTTGCCCACGGGTTGCAGGTCATACATGGAATAGAATGTTGCCACCTCGTACACCGCAATCGGCGGCATGCCAAGGTACTGCGCTACGAAATTCATCGTTTCCGTGGAGAGCCAGCCTTTTTCATCCTGGGCAATTGTCAGCGCCGCCATTACCGCGGACCGTTTCTGTCCGGGCGGGTACTTGGCGATGGCCTTGTCTATTTTCGCTAGCGCTTCGGGCGACAACATCATCGGTGCGTTCATGACCTGTCTCCTGAAAAGCTCCAAAGCGCAGGCAGAACGCGACGCGAGCGGGTGAGAACAGCGGAGTTTACAAAGCAGTAAATGAGCAGGTTAGGGAACCTCTGATTAAGCCCTCCGCGGATTGCGTTGCTGGCAAAATGCGGATGGATGCGAGACGCGCGACGAAGGTCGTAGCTGGGACTACGAAGCCGAGGAGCGCAACGACGCAGACGCCGCATTTTGCCGCAACCCGAAGGGACGGTGGCTTTCCGGGCGGCCTGCTTTGTCGCTCGGCTTGTGAAGGGGGTCAACCATTCACTGCGCCTCGCTTCGCGCATCCCATCTCGGAAAGCTGCCGTCGCAACTGCGTGGGACTTAATCACAGGTTCCTTAGAGACCGCGAGCAACATAGTTACGCCAAGCGACGAGCTTTTCATCGATCTATTTCCCCGAACACGATATCCTGAGTCCCTATAATCGCCACCACGTCGGCGATCATGTGGCCACGCGACATCTCATCCATCGCGGCCAGATGCGGAAAGCTAGGGGCGCGGATTTTCAGCCGATATGGCTTGTTAGCACCGTCAGAAACAAGATAAATGCCGAACTCGCCCTTGGGCGCCTCAATTGCGGCATAGGCTTCGCCTTCGGGCACGTGAAAGCCCTCGGTAAAGAGCTTGAAATGGTGAATCAGCTCTTCCATGTTCTGCTTCATTTCCACGCGCGAGGGCGGAGCTATTTTGTGATTGTCGGTAATTACCGGCCCCGGATTTTTTCTCAGCCATTCAACGCACTGCTTGATGATAAGGTTGGACTGCCGCATTTCCTCGATGCGCACCAGATACCGGTCGTAGCAATCGCCGTTGGTACCTACTGGAACGTCGAATTTCATCCTGTCGTAGACCTCGTACGGCTGTTTCTTGCGCAAATCCCATTCCACTCCGGAGCCACGCAGCATCGGGCCGCTGAAACCCAATGCCTTGGCGCGCTCCGCGGAGACCACCCCGACGCCCACAGTGCGCTGCTTCCATATGCGGTTGTCGGTCAGCAGAGTTTCATAGTCGTCTACGTACCCTGGAAAGCGCTTGATGAAATCCTCGATAAAATCGAGCAGCGAGCCTCGACGGCTTTCGTTTAGCTTTGCAACCTGCGCCTCGCTGTGAATTTTCGACGCGTGGTATTGCGGCATGGCGTCAGGAAGGTCGCGGTATACTCCGCCCGGGCGATAATAGGCGGCGTGCATGCGAGCGCCGGAAACCGCCTCGTAGCAGTCCATAAGATCTTCGCGCTCGCGGAACGCGTACAGGAATACTGTCATCGCACCCACATCCAGCGCGTGCGCGCCGAGCCACAATAGATGGTTGAGAATGCGCGTGATCTCGTCGAACATGACGCGGATATATTGCGCGCGTACCGGAACTTCCAGTTCAAGCAGTTTTTCAATCGCCATCACGTAGGCATGTTCATTGCACATCATCGAGACGTAATCAAGGCGATCCATGTACGGCACCGACTGCAGATAGGTCTTGTGCTCGGCCAGTTTTTCGGTGGCGCGGTGCAAAAGTCCGATATGCGGGTCTGCGCGCTCTATCACTTCACCATCAAGCTCCAGCACCAGCCGCAATACTCCGTGCGCCGCCGGATGCTGCGGCCCGAAGTTCATCGTATAATTTTTTATCTCGGCCATGAATGTTAACAGGCCTCAATCGCAGGGAACGCGGAGGGAAAACCGTTTAGTGCAAGCATTACTCTGCCTCATCCGCGGTTTAGGAATTTTACGCACACACTCATTGCTTTCCGTTTAGATCACCGTATTGCTCTTCGCGCACGATGCGCGGCACCTCTTCGCGGGGCTCGATAGATACCGGCTGATAGATCACTCTCTGCTGGTCCGGGTCGTAGCGCATTTCTACATTTCCGGAAAGCGGAAAGTCCTTGCGGAACGGATGGCCCACAAAACCGTAATCGGTGAGGATGCGCCGCAAGTCCGGGTGCCCTGTGAACACGATCCCGAATAAATCAAAGGCTTCGCGCTCGAACCAGTTAACTGAAGGCCAAACCGATATCAGCGAATCGAATACCTGGAATTCATCGCTTTCTGCAAAAGCTTTGAGGCGCACCCGCCAGTTATGAGTAAGCGACAAGAGATGACAGACCACCGCGAAACGCCGACCGCTCCACGCGCCATCGCCGTAATCCCGATAATCAACGCCACACAGATCCATCAATTGCTCAAAGCGCAGGTTCGGGTCGTCGCGCAGTGCCTGTGCAACCGACAACCAATCTGCGGATCGCACGGTAACAGTGATTTCACCCACCGCTTCGGAAATTTTGATGATGCGCCCGTCGAGCACATTTTTCAGGTTCGTCGTGAGGGTCTCGAGACGGGGATTCATTATCGGCTCCCTCAACGGGCAATCGTGTTGGTACGCTTGATCTTATTTTGCAACTGGATAATGCCGTAAAGCAGGGCTTCCGCAGTAGGCGGGCAGCCGGGCACATAAATATCGACCGGAACGATGCGGTCGCAGCCACGCACCACCGAATAGGAATAGTGATAATAGCCGCCGCCGTTGGCGCACGAGCCCATGGATATTACCCAGCGCGGCTCGGCCATCTGGTCGTACACTTTGCGCAGTGCAGGCGCCATCTTGTTGCACAGCGTCCCGGCGACGATCATCACGTCCGACTGGCGCGGGCTGCCGCGGAACACGATGCCAAAACGGTCCAAATCGTAGCGCGACGCGCCAGCATGCATCATCTCTATCGCGCAGCAGGCAAGTCCAAATGTCATCGGCCACAATGAGCCGGTGCGCGTCCAGTTAATCAGTTTGTCCGCTGTGGTTGTGACAAAACCTTTTTCCAGTACACCTTCTATTCCCATTCAAGTGCCCCCTTCACCCATTCGTAGATGAATCCCACCACCAGGACCGCCAAGAACACCAGCATCGCCACAAAACCAAGCATGCCAATCTCTTTGAGAGCTACCGCCCAGGGAAACAGGAAAGCGATTTCCAGGTCAAACAGGATAAACAGTATAGCGATGAGGTAATAACGCACGTCGAATTTCATGCGCGCGTCCTCAAATGCTTCAAATCCGCACTCGTAAGGCGAAAGTTTTTCACTGTCAGGACGGTTTGGAGCCAAAAGCCAGCCCAGGACCACGGGACCGACGCCGATGGCAATGCCAACGATGATAAACAACAGGATAGGAAAATAATTTTCCAGCATAAATACTCCGGGGTTGTCGTTATCCCAATGCTGGCGAACAACCCCGCCTAATAATTTAGACCCGGCGTTGTTTATGAGTTCAGCGCGCTGCCGGAATTCGCATGGTGCCGATGATGAGACTCGAACTCATACGGCTCGCGCCACCGCCCCCTCAAGACGGCGTGTCTACCAATTCCACCACATCGGCATCGAGTAAGGGTAAGGCGTCAGGGGTGAGGATCAAGTCAGTTGCACCCGACAGTGTATTCGATCCGTACTCCTCACTACTCAAAGTTATTTCGGTATCTCCTTAGCTTTGGAATTGCCTTCTGCAGGTAGCGTTGCGGGTGCCGGCGCCACGGGCGCCTTTTCTGCAGGCGCGGGAATTTCCTTGCGCGTTTCCATCACACCCGTGTTCTCATTCCGGTGGCTGGAAAAGTAAGTCAATCCGAGGCTGGTCAGAAAAAATACTGCCGCCAGCACAGCAGTGGTGCGGCTCAAAAAATTGGCGGATCCGCTCGCACCGAAAAGGCTCCCTGAAGCACCGCTGCCAAAGGCGGCGCCGGCGTCCGCCCCCTTACCATGTTGCAGCAGCACCAGTCCGACGATGCTAAGGGCAGTCAGGACATGCACAATCCAAATCAACGTCTCCAAAAAACGATCTCCACGTTAACTGCTAGCGGCGGCACAGATTGCCGAAAATTCATCTGCCTTGAGCGACGCGGCGCCTACCAGGCCGCCGTCGATATCCGGCATGGAAAACAGGTCCCCGGCATTTCCAGCCTTGACGCTGCCGCCGTACAAAATCAGCAACTGCCTAGCGATTGCAGCATCCCGTCCTGCGATTCCCTGCCGGATAAAAGCATGCACCGCCTGCGCCTCTTCGGGGGTCGCATTTTTGCCAGTACCGATTGCCCATACGGGTTCATACGCCAAAACCGCTCTAGTCATGGCTTCGATTCCAAGTTGCAGTACGGGTTCGAGCTGACCCGACACGACTTTTTCAGTGGCCCCCGCTTCGCGCTCAGCCAAGGTTTCACCAATGCACAATATCGGTATCAATCCCGCGGCCTGCGCCGCCTTGAATTTCTGCGCTACCAAGCGGCTGTCCTCGCCTTCCATGACGCGGCGCTCCGAATGCCCGACGATGACATATCGGCAGCCGAGGTCCCTGAGCATCGACCCCGATACTTCGCCGGTGTAAGCACCATGTTCAAACGGGCTCAAATTCTGCGCGCCCCAAGCGATGTCGCTATCGTGCAGGACCATCCGCGCCTGAAACAGATAAGGGTAAGGCACACACACCGCGCATGAAACATTACGTAGCGATCGGAGGCCGGTCACCAGGGCATCAAGCAACACCTTGTTCTGGACAAGGCTGCCGTGCATTTTCCAGTTGCCGGCAACCAGCTTTTGGCGCATCCACTTCCTTGGCGACAGATCGTGCGAATTTTACTTTGATTAACCCCTATGGTCAATTTCAGCTGGCGGCACATGCGCCGGAAAACACCGGGGTCAAAAGAGTTTATGGATGTTTGAAAAGTGAAAAATTATGCGCGACAAGAATCTATTTGGCCGCTGCCTCGCGCACCGCTTGGGCAATAGTGGCCGCCCATTGCTTGACTTTGGCCCGGGGCTTGCCTTCCACCATTACCCGCACCACCGGCTCCGTACCCGAAGCACGCAACAACACGCGGCCTTTATCCCCTAGATCTGCTTCCGCCTCGTTGAGTGCGCTTTGTACTGGTTGCTGGTTGCTGAAATCAAATCCTTTGGCGACTTTGACGTTCACCAACACTTGCGGATAAAGCACAAGCTCGCGAGTTAATTGCGCCATGTCCGCCCGAAAAGCGCGCATCGCGTGCAATACCTGAAGTGCGGAAACGATGCCGTCGCCGGTAGTATGCTTGTCCAGACAGATGATGTGCCCTGAATTCTCTCCTCCCAGCTGCCAGCCGCGGTTTTGCATGAGCTCCAGCACATAACGATCTCCTACTGCCGCGCGAGCAAACGGCACTTTGATTTTTTCCAAAGCTCGCTGCGTGCCGAGATTGGTCATCAGCGTGCCCACGACTCCACCCTTGAGCCTACCTTGCTGTTTGCGGTGTTTGGCGATGATATAAAGCATCTGGTCTCCGTCGTAGGCTTTCCCCGCACTGTCCACCATCAGCAAGCGGTCACCATCGCCGTCCAGCGCAATTCCCAGATCGGCTCGCTGTTGTTTTACAGCTTCCTGAAGCGTCTTGGGGTAAGTCGCGCCGCATTCCTGATTGATGTTCAAGCCGTCGGGCTGATTGCCTATCGCCACAACGTCCGCCCCCAATTCATGAAAGACATGCGCTGCGATGTGGTAGGTCGCACCCTGCGCCGTGTCCACCACGATCCGCATGCCGCGCAGATCCAGCTCAGTAGGAAAAGTGCTTTTGCAAAATTCGATGTAGCGCCCAGCCGCATCGTTGATCCTGCGCGCTCTCCCTAAGGCTGCGGAAGGCATGGTCTTGACGGGATCATCGAGCGCCGCTTCAATCGCACGCTCCACATCGTCGGGAAGCTTGTTGCCGCTCGCCGAGAAAAACTTTATGCCGTTGTCTTCATAGGGATTATGCGATGCAGAGATAACGATGCCGGCCTGCAATCTCAGTGCCCGCGTCAGATAAGCCACAGCAGGAGTCGGTATAGGTCCGGATAGGTAAATGTCCACGCCCGCGGCAGACAATCCCGCCTGCAACGCGGATTCCAGCATGTAGCCGGAAATTCGCGTATCTTTGCCAATCAGAACTCCGGGACGCTCACCTTGAGCGAGCTGCCAGTCGGCTGATGCCAGCACCTTGCCCGCAGCATAGCCGAGATGCATGACCAATTCCGGTGTAATCGGCGGCTCGCCCACCTTGCCGCGCACGCCGTCGGTCCCGAAATATTTTCGTGGCATAAATTGTTAAATTTTATTCGTTGTTCACCGCATTATAGACCGCCAGGGCATCCCTGGTTGCACGCACATCATGCACCCGTACGATCTTCGCCCCTTTGATCACCGCGATCAGCGCAGCCGCCATGCTCGGGTAAACTCGCTCCCCGGTTTCCCTGCCCGCGATTTTGCCCAGAGCCGATTTACGCGAGAGGCCCACGAGCAGCGGCACACCGAGTTCCGTGAACTCCTCCAAGTTGCGCAGCACAGCCAGATTATGCTCGACGGTTTTACCAAAACCAAATCCGGGATCAATGACGATCCGCTCCCGCGCTACGCCGGCTGCAAGCGCCGCATCAATACGGGAGCCTAAAAAAGTTTTGATTTGCGAAACGACGTCCTGGTATTGGGGGTTCAACTGCATGGTCAACGGCTCGCCCTGCTTGTGCATCATGCATATCGCCGCGTCGTCCCTTGCAACCGCTTGTAGCGCGCCTTCTGCCTGCAGCGCATTAACATCATTTATCATGCTCGCGCCGGCCCGCAACGCCTGGCGCATTACTTCAGGCTTCTGCGTATCCGCCGACAGCGGCACGTCAGCACCTTTCAGTCCCTCGATTACCGGCAATACCCGATCAAGTTCCTCATTTAGCGGCACAGGCAGCGAGCCGGGTCGCGTGGATTCGCCGCCGATATCGATTATGTTTGCGCCGTCCTCAATGAGTCGCAAGCCGTGTGCTATTGCAGCCCCAGTCGTTGCGTACCGGCCACCATTGGAGAAAGAATCGGGCGTGACATTGACGATCCCCATGATCAGGGGCCGAGACAAATCGAGCTTGAATTTACCGCAAAGAAGATACATGCGAGGAGCAGGAGGAAAGGTCTTGAAGGCAGTTGCCCCCGTGCTCCAAACCCCTCACTTTTCTCGAATCTCAGGTTTCTCTTGCCGGCTGTGTCGTCGCGGTCGCCCCTCCGGGTGGCGTTTCCCGGGAGGTCTGCGGAGGCTGAACCGGCTTGGGAGGCCGCGGCGGCCTGCCTTCCATGATGTCGCCGATCTGATCGGAATCTATGGTTTCCCAATCCAAAAGCGCCTTTGCCATCGCCTCCACCTTGTCGCGGTTTTCTTCGATGAGCCGTCGCGCGAGTTTGTATTGTTCGTCAACAATGCGACGGATTTCCGCATCCACTTTCTCCATTGTCGTTTCAGATACGTTCTTATGAGTGGTGATGGAACGGCCGAGGAAAACTTCTCCCTCGTTCTCGCCGTAAATCATCGGCCCCAATGTATCGGACATGCCCCATTGGGTGACCATGCGTCGCGCCAGCTCCGTGGCCCGCTCGAAGTCGTTGGAAGCGCCCGTGGTCATCTGATTCATGAAGATTTCTTCGGCAATGCGGCCGCCGAACAGCACTGCAATATTTTGCAAGATGTGTTCGCGGTCCATGCTGTAGCGGTCTTCCTGGGGCAGCTGCATGGTTACTCCCAAGGCGCGTCCGCGGGGAATGATGGTGACTTTGTGCACCGGATCGGTTTTCGGCAAAAGCCGCGCCACAACTGCATGCCCCGATTCATGATAAGCAGTGTTGCGACGTTCGTGCTCCGGCATCACCATGGAGCGGCGTTCCGTCCCCATGATGACCTTGTCCTTGGCGCGCTCGAAATCGTCCATGTCAACCAGTCTCTTGTTGAAGCGCGCGGCAAACAGTGCCGCTTCATTCACAAGGTTGGCAAGATCGGCGCCGGAAAAGCCTGGTGTGCCGCGCGCTAATATGTCCGCGCGCACGTCGGGTGCGATCGGCACCTTGCGCATATGTACTAATAGAATTTGCTCACGACCGCGGATGTCGGGAAGCGGCACCACAACCTGGCGGTCAAACCGGCCCGGGCGCAGCAGCGCCGGGTCGAGCACATCGGGGCGGTTGGTCGCTGCGATCACGATCACGCCGGCGCCGGTCTCGAATCCGTCCATTTCCACCAGCAATTGGTTGAGCGTTTGTTCGCGCTCATCGTTGCCGCCGCCCAATCCCGCGCCGCGCTGACGGCCAACAGCATCAATTTCATCAATGAACACGATGCACGGAGCATGTTTCTTTGCCTGCTCGAACATGTCTCGCACCCGCGCCGCGCCCACGCCGACGAACATTTCCACAAAGTCGGAGCCGGAAATACTGAAGAAAGGCACCTTGGCTTCTCCCGCGATGGCGCGCGCCAGCAAGGTCTTGCCGGTTCCAGGATTGCCCACCATCAGCACCCCTCGCGGGATGCGGCCTCCGAGTTTCTGAAATTTGCCGGGATCGCGCAGAAAATCCACCAATTCCGCAACTTCTTCTTTTGCTTCTTCGCACCCCGCGACATCGGCAAACGTCACCTGGTTGTTTGATTCATCCATCATGCGCGCGCGGCTCTTTCCGAACGAGAACGCGCCTCCTCTCCCGCCTCCCTGCATCTGGCGCATGAAAAAAACCCACACGCCTATCAGCAACAGCATCGGGAACCAGGAAACGAAAATATTCACCAGCAGCGAAGGCTCCTCATCAGGCTTGGCCTCGATGATCACGCCATTTTTCAAAAGGTCGCTCACCAGCCATGGATCGGACGGCGAATAGGTGATGAAGCGCTTGCCGTCGGTCTTGACCCCTTTGAGTGTGCGGCCTTCGATTGTGACTTTGGCAACGTGGCCCTGCTTCACCTCGTCTATAAATTGGGAATACTCCATCGGCGACTGCACAGACTGCCGTGCGCTGAACTGGTTGAACACCGACATGAGCACCAGTGCAATTACCAACCAGATCACCAAATTTTTCACTAAATTATTCAAATTCACTCCTAAACGCCCACATAAGAAATTACCTTAAAATTGCATTGTATCCTTATTTATCGCCTTGTGTTAGCCCTGCCCGCACTGTCTTAAGCCCCTGCCTAGCAAGTAAATTTCCCTGCTTCTTCCGCGCGAGGCCTTGGGTTTACGCGAAATCACTCGTTTGAAGCGGCCGCGCATGGCTTTCAAGAAATCTTCAAAACCGATGCCCTGAAAAACTTTGACCAGCAACCCCCCTTGCGGTTTCAGCGCTTGCAAAGAAAACTCCATTGCAAGTTGGGCGAGCTCCATTGTCCGTGCCTGGTCATGGCTTGCGACGCCACTGATATTGGGCGAAATGTCGCAAATTACAAGGTCTGCACCTTTTCCCTGAAGCTTGCTGTGCAGCTTATCCAATACAACATTGTCGTGGAGATCCCCGCGAATGAAATCTACCCCAGCAATGGGCTGCATTTCCAGGGTATCTAGCGCGATGACTTTCCCGCGCCCGCCCACCTTTTCGGCTGCTACCTGCGACCAGCCTCCAGGCGCGGCGCCCAGGTCAACTACCAGCATCCCCGGCGCCAATAACCGGTCGCGCTCGTCGATTTCCATGAGCTTGAACGCGGCGCGCGAACGAAGACCCTGCGTTTTTGCGCTTTTCACGTAAAAGTCGTTGACGTGCTCGCGCATCCAGGCACTGCTGGTCTTGGTTCGCTTCATCAGATGGAAACCCGTTAAAGGCTTAACGGGCAGGACTCGTGCGTCATCAGGATAGATTACGGGGCGGCAGTCGGTTGTTGCACCACCAACACCAACGCGAGCACACTTTGCACCACATAGAGCGCGCTGTAAACGCCGTGCCATGTAGCAAAACGGTCCTGCAGTATGCTCTCCACGACCTGCCTTGTCTGCGTCCAATTCTTTGCCAGATCCAGCACAGGTTGTGCTCCGAATTGACCCAGCAACGTGAGTAGCAGCATCACCATTACAACCCAAAAGAAAGACTGTCTGAAGGAAATGACGCCTTGCCTGATAATGCGAAATAAAATAAGGTAAGCTCCACAACCCATCCCGATGTAAGCCACCACGGCAAACATTTTCCCCGCAAGCATCAATGCCAGCGCGCGGTCTTCGAGAGTGACAAAGATCAGCGGCGCGGCTATGAATCCAATCGCCCACAGCGCCCCGGTCCATAAGGTCACTGCGATCCAGTGCAAACTATCTGCAAGATCTGCCATGTACCGCATTATATATACTTTACATCCAAAATTTCATACTCCCGCGCTCCGCTGGGCGCCTGTACCTCGGCGACATCCCCCGCATATTTGCCGATCAGGGCACGGGCAATGGGAGAGCTGATCGAAATTTTACCCTGCTTGATGTCCGCTTCATCGTCGCCGACAATTTGATAAGTGAAAGTCTCACCACCGGCAGGATCCTTGAGTTCTACCGTGGCGCCGAAGACTACAGAGCCATCTGCGTCGAGGAGCGCGGGATTAATGATCTGGGCGTTGGCGAGCTTTGTTTCCAGCTCGGCGATGCGTCCTTCAATGAAGCTTTGCCGCTCTTTGGCGGCATGATACTCGGCGTTTTCCGCCAGATCGCCATGTGTGCGTGCTTCGGCAATCGCCGCTATTACAGCCGGTCGCTGCACGGTCTTGAGCTGCTGCAATTCACCGCGCAATTTTCCTGCCCCGTTTACCGTTAGTGGAATCTTGCTCGTCATGCTGATCCTGAAATTGAACTAGTCACAAAATGTGCTAGCTCCTATTTTATATCGCTGCTGCAACAAAAAATAAATAGCATTAAAGGGTGCCGGTTATTGGCGCGCGGCGATGTCCCGATGTAAAGCTTGCAGTTCGTAGGGACACAATTCACCCATCTGCGCAATCCCTGCGCACGCCGCGCGCGCTCCGGCAAGGGTAGTGTAATAAGCGACTCTGCGCTGCAACGCGGCGCGGCGAATTGAATATGAGTCGTGCACTGCCCGCTTGTCTTCCACGGTATTAATGATCAGATTTATTTCGCCGTTCTTGATCATGTCGACAATATGCGGCCGACCCTCGGCAACCTTGTTGACTGGCGCAACTGCGATTCCTGCGGCCGAAAGAACCGCCGCGGTGCCGCGCGTTGCCACTAGGCTGAAGCCGAGCGACTGTAAAGTATTTGCGATCTCCACGGTGCGCGACTTGTCGGCATTGCGCACACTGATAAACACCTTGCCGGAAGAAGGCAGTTTTTCGCCTGCCGCTATTTGCGATTTCACAAACGCCTCGGGGAATGTCGCGCCCACACCCATGACTTCTCCGGTGGATTTCATTTCCGGACCGAGGATGGTATCGGCTCCCGGAAACTTGATGAATGGGAATACCGCCTCCTTGACGCAGAAGTACTTCGGCTGCACCTCAATCTCCACGCCTTGCTGCCTCAGCGTACGCCCGACCATGCAGCGCGCGGCGATTTTAGCGAGCGGCAAGCCCGTGGCCTTCGATACATAGGGCACAGTTCGCGACGCGCGCGGATTGACTTCCAGCACGTAAACAGTTTCGCTCTGAATCGCGAACTGCACATTCATCAGCCCAACCACTTCCAGAGCATGCGCCAGCACCGAAGTCTGCCGACGCAGTTCGTCCTGCAGCTTTTTTGAAAGGCTAAAAGGTGGCAGTGAGCAGGCGGCATCGCCGGAGTGTACGCCTGCCTGTTCGATATGCTCCATAATGCCTCCGATAAGCACGTCCTTCCCGTCGCATACCGCGTCTACATCCACCTCGATTGCATCATTGAGAAAACGATCCAACAGCACCGGTGAATCATTGGAGACTTTTACTGCTTCTCGCATATAGCGCTCGAGGTCTTCCGACTGGTGCACGATTTCCATGGCGCGCCCCCCCAGCACGTAGCTCGGCCGAACTACCAGTGGATAGCCAATTTCTTCGGCCAGCCGCAGTGCTTCCTGCGGCGTGCGCGCGGTGCGGTTGGGAGCCTGTTTGAGGTCGAGTTCATCAAGCATCTTTCGGAAACGTTCGCGGTCCTCCGCGCAGTCAATCATGTCCGGGGTCGTGCCGACGATCGGAACGCGGTTCGCTTCCAAGTCCCGCGCAAGCTTCAGCGGTGTTTGGCCGCCGTATTGCACGATGACCCCTTCCGGTTTCTCAACATGCACTATTTCCAGCACGTCCTCCAGCGTAAGCGGCTCGAAGTACAGCCGGTCCGAGGTATCGTAATCGGTTGAAACGGTCTCCGGGTTGCAGTTCACCATTATGGTTTCAAAGCCGTCTTGGCGCAGCGCGAGCGCGGCATGCACGCAGCAATAATCAAACTCGATTCCCTGGCCAATGCGGTTCGGTCCTCCTCCCAGCACCATGATTTTTCTTTTTCGGGTAGCCTGCGCCTCGCACTCTTCTTCGTACGTTGAGTACATGTAAGCGGTGCGCGTGGCGAATTCGCCGGCGCAGGTATCGACACGTTTGTACACCGGGCGCACTGCAAGCTGCCAGCGTTTCTGCCTCACGATCGCTTCGGTCACACCGAGCAACTTGGACAGCCGCGCGTCGGAAAAGCCGCTGCGTTTCAGGCATCGGAGTTCAACTTCGCTCAACGAATCGAACTTTTTGCCTTTGAGGGCCAATTCCCGCACCACCAGGTCCTCGATCTGGGCAAGGAACCATGGATCAATACTCGTCAGCTCGTGCACCTCTTGCACACTTACGCCGCAACGGAATGCGTCTGCAATATACCAGAGGCGTTCGGGCCCGACATCGCCCAACTCATTTTCAATTACATCGCGGTCAGCGGTTTTGTCATCGAGTCCGTCGCTTCCGGTTTCCAATCCCCGCAGCGCTTTCTGCAGCGATTCCTGAAAGGTGCGGCCAATCGCCATCACTTCGCCGACCGATTTCATTTGCGTGGTAAGCCGGTCGTCAACCCGGGGGAATTTTTCAAAGGCAAAGCGCGGCACCTTGGTAACCACGTAATCAATGGTTGGCTCGAAAGACGCCGGCGTCGCGCCCCCAGTAATTTCATTTTTCAGTTCATCAAGGGTATATCCGACCGCCAGCTTCGCCGCCACTTTGGCTATTGGAAAACCAGTAGCTTTGGACGCCAAGGCCGATGACCGTGATACTCGCGGGTTCATTTCAATTATTAGCATGCGTCCATTCTTGGGATTGACGGCAAACTGCACGTTGGAACCGCCGGTGTCCACCCCGATCTCGCGCAGCACCTTGATCGAAGCGTCGCGCATTAACTGGTATTCCTTATCGGTCAACGTCTGCGCGGGCGCTACGGTAATCGAATCGCCGGTGTGCACCCCCATCGGGTCCAGATTTTCGATAGAGCAGACGATGATGCAGTTGTCTTTTCTGTCGCGCACCACTTCCATCTCAAACTCTTTCCAACCGATTACCGACTCCTCGACCAGCAGTTCCTTGGTGGGAGACGCTTCCAAGCCGCGCTCGCAAATGGTTAGGAATTCCTCCAAGTTATAGGCAATGCCTCCGCCCGTTCCGCCCAGTGTGAAAGAAGGACGAATCACTGTCGGGAATCCCACCATTGGCTGCACCTGCAGCGCTTCCTCCATGCTATGCGCAATGGCGGAACGCGGCGAGGCGAGTCCTATCTTATTCATGGCGAGCTTGAATTTCTCCCGGTCTTCCGCCTTGTCGATGGCCTCGCGTGAAGCCCCGATCATTTCCACGCCGTATTTCTCCAGCACGCCGTGCCTCGCAAGGTCGAGCGCGCAGTTCAACGCCGTCTGCCCCCCCATGGTCGGCAGAAGCGCGCTGGGGCGTTCAACCGCGATGATCTTTTCGAGCATCTGCCAGTTGATCGGCTCGATGTAAGTGGCATCGGCCATTTCCGGGTCAGTCATGATGGTTGCCGGATTGGAATTCACCAGAATTACGCGGTAGCCTTCTTCTCTGAGCGCCTTGCACGCCTGTGCCCCGGAATAATCAAACTCGCACGCCTGGCCGATGATGATAGGGCCGGCGCCGATAATCAGAACGCTTTTAATGTCGGTACGTTTGGGCATGTTTAATTAACCGCGGACCTGCAGAGAAGCCGAGAAAATTATTTGTCCCGGCTCTGTGCCTCGCTGTCTCAGCGGCTCACCTTGCGTTCTTCCATCAGCTTGATGAAACGATCAAACAACAAATCCACATCGTGCGGACCGGGGCTCGCTTCGGGGTGCCCTTGGAAACAGAAAGCCGGTTTGTCGGTACGCGCGAGCCCTTGCAGGCTCCCGTCGAAGAGCGAAACATGGGTGACGCGCAGATTTGACGGCAAGCTTGCGGCATCCACGGCGAAACCATGGTTTTGGCAGGTAATCATGACGTGGCCGGTATCCACTTCCACCACCGGATGGTTCGCGCCGTGATGGCCGAATTTCATTTTCACTGTCTTCGCTCCACTGGCGAGCGCCAGCAACTGGTGGCCAAGGCAGATACCGAAAATGGGAATGTCGGTGTCGAGGAATTCGCGAATGGCTTTAATCGCGTAATCGCATGGCTCGGGATCGCCTGGGCCGTTAGATAGAAAAATCCCGTCCGGCTTTAATTCCAGCGCATCGCGGGCGCAAGTTTGCGCCGGAAGCACAGTAACGCGGCAGTTGCGAGCAGTCAGTTTTCTCAGGATATTGTTCTTGATTCCGTAATCATAGGCCGCGACCTGATACTTCGGCGCTTGCGATTTAGCGTAACCCTCGCCAAGACTCCACTCTCCATCGTTCCAGGTAAAAGGCCGCTCGCAGCTCACCACCTTGGCAAGATCCATTCCGGCAAGGCCTGGAAATGAGCGCGCCTGTTTCAGGGCTTCTGGTTCGTCAACCCTGCCGGCCATGATACAGCCGTTTTGCGCACCTTTCTCGCGCAGGATACGAGTAAGCTTGCGCGTATCTATCCCGGCAATTGCCACCACGCCCTGACCCTCGAGATACTCAGGAAGAGTTTGCACTTCGCGCCAGCTGCTGGAAACCGGTGGCAAATCGCGGATCACCAAACCGCTAGCAAAAACACCGCGCGACTCGGTATCCTCGGGGTTGACCCCGGTATTGCCGATATGTGGGTAGGTCAGCGTGATAATCTGCTTGCAGTAAGAAGGATCGGTGAGGATTTCCTGATATCCGGTAATCGCGGTATTGAACACCGCTTCACCAACAGCGATTCCATCGCAGCCGATCGCTGTGCCGCGAAAAATGGTGCCATCTGCGAGCGCGAGGATGGCGGGCTTCCATTGCGGCACAAAAAACTCCTACGGCAGGTGGATATACAAAGCGGGACGGACTTCGCGCCCATCCCGCTTCTCAAACCGATAAATTATACTTTATCGCGCACCAGCTATCAATGCGGAGTACTAGCGAAGGCCAAGAACATCCTGCATATCGTACAGGCCGTTTTTCTTGTCTTTGAGGAAGCGCGCGGCGCGCAACGCACCCATGGCAAACGTAGAGCGGCTGGTAGCCTTGTGGGTGATTTCAATGCGTTCTCCAATGCCGGCAAACAACACGGTGTGGTCGCCAACGATGTCACCGCCTCGAACCGAAGAAAAGCCAATTGTGGAAGCGGGGCGCTCACCGGTTATACCCTGCCTACCGTATACCGCGGATTTGGAAAGGTCTCGCCCCAAGGTTTCTGCAATCACCTTTCCCATGCGCAATGCGGTACCGGAGGGCGCATCGGTTTTATGGCGGTGATGCGCTTCGATAATTTCAATGTCATAGTCCTGATTGAGCGCCTTAGTGGTAGTTTCCAGAAGCTTGAACACTACATTCACCCCGGCGCTCATGTTGGGAGTAAAAACAATGGCGATGTCCTTTGCGGCAGCGGCAAGTTTTTGTTCCTGCTGCAAGGTGAATCCGGTTGTGCCGATCACCATTTTTACTCCACGACTCCGGCACAGTTCCAAGTGCTTAAGCGTGCCCTCAGGACGCGTAAAATCAATAAATATATCGATCCCTTTTAGCGAACCAGAAACATTGTCAGTAATAATTACCCTACACGGGCTGCCGCAAAGTTCGCCCGCGTCTTTATTTAGAAATGGACTGTCGGAAATGTCGAACGCGGCATGCAATCGCAGGTCTTTCGCCTGCAGCACCGCTTCTATCAGCGCACGGCCCATCCTGCCGGAGCTACCGGCAACCGCGACATTAAGTTTGGTCATAATAATTGTTATGTTATTTTCGGCGCTCGCGCCCTTTACCTCAGCTCACCGTTATTATCCAGACCCGGGCCGGAAGCGCCGAGATTTATTTGTCTAAACTTCTATTATCTCCGGCCTGGGCGCTTCACGGTTTTGGCGCATCAGATCTGGGCGCTTCGGAACTGGGCACGTCGGCATTGGTCGCATTAGGTATTGCCGTGTCAGGTTTTGCTGTATCAGGTTTTGCCTCGTTGTTTGCCTGCTTGGTGTGCTGGTCCACGGGCGTGTATGTTACTTCCGTTTCATCGCTATCAACACCGATCAAGCGCTTAAAGCGCTGCCAGGTCGAGCCCTGCGGAGCTGATTTTACTTTTTCTCCAGGCTCGATATCCCCGGCTGCGGCGGCTTTCTCTTTGTCACTATCACTTTCAAGGCCCAAGATCTGCCTCATTACCTGCTTGAAACTCAGGTTGCTTATTTTGGGGACGCTGTTGTCGACATCGGTGTGCACCGGAGGCGCAGGGTCTTGATAATTTTCGTTGCTCTTGAAGCCAATCAGACGCATAAAGCGCTCGCCCACGCTGCGCTTCGGTGGAGGACTGCGATCTGCGGTCACTACAGTATTGGTAGCGGGTTCCGCTTCCTGCTGCGCGTCCTCGGGCTGCGCTTCGGGCTGCGCTGCAGATTTTTCTTCTAATTTGGCCTGCTGTGTTGTTTCGTCTTTCTTGCCAAAGCCAAGTAACCGCATGAATCGCTCCCCGATACTTGCCTTGGGTGGTGCCGCTTGCGCTTGGTCCGTTTGCCCAACTTGGATCTGATCCGGTTGCTGTTCAGGTTGCGCCTTGGATTTTTCTTGTGCCGTGACCTGCTCTGTTTCGTCCTTCTTGCCAAAACCAATTAACCGCATGAATCGCTCACCGAAACTTTTCTTGGGCTGTTCTGTTTGCGCTTCGGCTTGGCTCGATTGTCCGGCTTGGTCTTCGCCTGATGCCGGTTTAGCGGCTTCTGCCGCCGGAGGCGGCGTTTGCGAACCGGCTTCGAGATCGCTTTCCACCTGACTCAAATCCAGCGCAGTTGGTTTCGCCGAAGGGGACTGGTCCGGAGCTAGTGCCAAGGCTGGAACAGGGATGGGGGCGCGAGGTTTCACACCTGCAACATTACTGCTCGGCGGGAGCACGGTACCCTCCACTGTCTTCAGCTTGTCGCCCTCAAAGATTACCGTGAGCTTGCTATGTCCGACGAGTTGGCCATCCTTTCTCATCCGGTAAACGTAATCCCATCGGTCGGCGTGAAACGGATCTATTATCAGCGGCGTGCCAAGCGCAAAGCGCACTTGGGCTTTGGTCATGCCGGGCTTAACCTTGTTCAGCATTTCATCGGTCACCACGTTGCCCTGCTGCACATCGATTTGGTACGGGGTAACGAGAACTCGCGGTGAGCAGGCGGCGAGTAGCAAAACGATGAGAATAAAACCGGATCGCATCAAAAATTACCATTCAAAGAGGGCTGCTATACGATTATAATAGCTTAAATAATGCCACTCCATAGAGTGGGGTAATTTTATGAGTTCACCCAGCGATCTGAAGACCATCGGTCTCAAAGCCACACTACCCCGCCTTAAAATTCTTAATTTATTCGAAAACAGCTCGGTACGCCATTTGACGGCGGAAGATGTCTACAAGGTTCTCACCAAGGACGGCCTCGATATTGGGCTGGCCACGGTTTACCGCGTACTCACCCAGTTCGAGCATGCGGGATTGCTGATACGCCACCATTTTGAAAGCGGCAAGGCGGTCTTTGAATTAAATCAGGGCGGGCATCACGATCACTTGGTGTGCATACAATGTGGACGCGTAGAAGAGTTTTTCGATGCCGAAATCGAACGCCGACAGATTAAGATCGCCAAGGAGCGCGGATTCACTATCCACGAGCATTCACTCCACCTCTACGCCGACTGCACCAAGGCTAACTGCCCCTATAAACCTTGATAATTTCGCGGGCCAGCGGCTATCTGCCTCCAGTAACATCAATAAACGCGCCGGTCGTATACGACGATTCATCGGAGAGCAGCCACATAATCGCTTTAGCCACCTCGAAAACCGTGCCTCCGCGCTTCATCGGCACCAATACCTTGACGCGGTCCACGCGGTTCGGTTCGCCTCCCTTTGCATGGATATCAGTGTAGATAAATCCGGGCCGCACAGCGTTAACGCGAATGCCTTCTTCGGCAACTTCCTTCGCTAACCCTATGGTCATGGTATCTAAGGCACCCTTGGAGGCAGCGTAGTCCACGTATTCTCCCGGGGAGCCAAGGCGCGATGCAAACGACGAAACATTAACGATGACCCCTCCCGCGCCGCCGTGCTTGGTGGACATGCGCCGCACCGCTTCCCGCGCGCACAGGAAACACCCAATTATGTTCGTTGCGAACACACGTTTCAGGCGCGCCGCGCTCATATTCTCGAGCTTCATCTGCTGCTCCAAAATCCCGGCGTTATTGACCAGAGCGGTGATTGGACCCAATTTCTTCTCAGTAGTTTTGAACAATCGGACCACATCGGATTCGGAAGCCACGTCGGCGGCCACGGTTATGGCTTTTCCTCCCGCGCGGTTGATTGCGCCCGCTACCGCACCAGCGGCCGCGCGGCTGCAATGATAATTTACGCACACAGCGTAACCATGCTTCGCGGCCATCTGTGCGGTGGCAGCGCCTATGCCTCGACTGCCGCCGGTGATAACTACTACTTTATTCATGGATCAACACACTTGATAGGGGTAATACCACGGGTCATGGAACTCCAGAAGACCAGCCGCCGAAAATTAGTTATTGGCCCTTTTTGCGCCGGGAAGGCTAGTTAGTGTAACAGTCCTGTGACCGACGCATTAAGCGGCGGCCAGTCCATAGCGACCCAGCAGCACAAGCTACCGTCTGGGGGAAGTGCTCGCAATCGCATTTAGCATTTCAGCAGCGTGCTTGCGGGTAGTTTCGGTGATTTTGATGCCGCCCAGCATGCGAGCGATCTCCTCGATGCGCGCTTTTTCATTCATTACTTCGATGCGGCTGACGATCGAGCCGTTTGCCGAGGATTTGCTTACTTGCCACTGCTGATCGCCGGCCGCCGCGACTTGCGGCAGATGCGTGATGCACAGCACCTGGCGCTCTTTACCGAGCTTTTTCAGTAATCTTCCAACTATCTCAGCGACCCGCCCTCCAATGCCGGCGTCAACCTCGTCAAAAATCATCGTGGGAACGGTACCGATTCTGCTGGTGACCGCTTGAATTCCCAGGCTGATGCGAGATAATTCACCGCCTGAAGCGACTTTCGCCAGCGGTCGCAAAGGCATGTCTTTATGAGCGCTGACCAGAAATTCAACCAGCTCAAAGCCATAAGCCGTACCTTCTTCAAGCGCGTTCAATACCACCGAAAATTGGCCCCCGCTCATGGCTAGACTCTGCATCATTGCGCTAACTTCCTGCGACAGCGATTTTGCGGCCTTGGTACGCGCTGCGCTTAATTTTTTACCATGGGTTGTATATGCGCCGTGCGCAGATTCTTCCAGTTCCTTCAGCTCCCCCGCTCCGCCACCGCCACCTATCTCCTGCAAGCGCTGTTCGAACTTTTGCAATAAATCTGGAATCTCCTCCGGCTTTACACGGTACTTGCGCGCAGCGGAATGAATCGCATCCATGCTTCGCTCCGCTTGCTGCAAACGCTCGGGATCGAGATCGAGTTTCTCCTGGTAATGCCGAATGCTGTACACCGCTTCCTGCAGCTGGATTTGCGCGGGTTCCAGGATGTCCAGTATCTCCTTCAAACCCGGGTCGTGCTCAACCAAATTCCGGAAACGGGAAATAAGCGAATTGAGCTGCGGAATCAGTGCGGAGTCATTTTCCGAAAGTGCATCCAGCGCAGTTCCGGCAGCCTCCAGCAGAGCCGCCGCGTACGCGAGGCGCGAATGATCCGCTTGAAGCGTCTGCCACTCGTCTGGTGAAAATTTCAGGTTCTTGAGCTCGCGCGACTGCCATTCCAGCTGCTCGCGCTCGGCGGCAAGGGCGGAGGCATTAGTCTCCCATTCCTGTCGCCGTTTGCGCAAACTTTGCCACTGATGGTAATGCTCAGCCACTTGGGAAGTCAGCTCGCTTAATTCGCCGTACCCATCCAAAAGTTGACGCTGCGACTCGGCCCTTAACAACGACTGATGTGCGTGCTGGCCGTGGATTTCGACCAGTTTCTCTCCAGCTTCGCGAAGTTGCTGTACCGTCGCTGAATGACCGTTGATGAATCCGCGCGACCGACCGCTGGCGTCAATCACTCGACGCATCAAACATACGCCGGAATCACCTTCCAGGTCATTTTCGCGCAGCCAAGTGCAAAACGTGGCCAATTTCCCGATTTCAAACTGGGCAGTAATCTCGGCGCGCTCTGCGCCGTTACGCACCACTAGGCCATCAGCTCGTTCGCCCAGGGCGATTGCCAGCGCGTCGATCAATATGGATTTTCCCGCCCCGGTTTCCCCCGTCAAAACTGTAAAGCCCGGCTGGAATTCGAGCTCCATTGCGTCGACGATTATAAAATCGCGGATGCTGAGCGATTGCAACATGGTTATGTAGTTTTACTCCAGTGCAACTTCTCGCGCAGCATGTGGTAGTAGTTGTGCCCCACCGGGTGCAAAAGCCGGATGGTATCGGGAGCACGCTTAACCTGTATTTTGTCCCCATCGCGCAAATCAAAATGCGAATGGCTGTCGAAGTGCGCGCGTGCGTCGCTCGAATCGTGCATCAGGATTTCCACCGTAGAATCACCGCTCACTATGATCGGGCGATTGCTCAGGGTGTGGGGAGATACCGGTACCAGCGCGATCAGGCTCAGCGATGGATGCACGATAGGCCCGCCTGCTGACAGCGCGTAAGCGGTCGATCCAGTGGGAGTGGAAACAATCAGGCCGTCCGATCGCAAAGTATAAACGTACTGCTGATTGATATGGACATCGAATTCAATCAGACTCCCTTTCGCGCCCTTGCTTACCGCCACGTCATTGAATACCAGCACTTTCAGCACACTCTGGCTGCTACTGAAGATTTCAGCGGATAGCAGCATCCGCTCCTCGGTGACATACTTACCCTCTAGAATCGCGCCAATAGTCTCCAGCATAGTGTCCACGGAAATATCGGTGAGAAATCCAAGCCGCCCCTGATTGATACCAACCAGGGCTACATTGTGGGGAGCGAAAGTACGGGCGATATTGAGCATGGTGCCATCACCGCCAATTACAATTGCGAGATTGGCGCGCTTGCCGATATCCTCGAGGGCTAATGTGGGATAGGCGTTGTTCTCGAGATGTGCCGCAGTCAGCCTGTCCACGAGCACTGTGGCACCCCGGTCCGTCAGGAAGCGTGCCAAACGTTGCAAATGAACGGCGATTTCGGGGCTCTTGTACTTGCCGATAAGGGCAATGGTTTTAAAAGTATTGGTCATGCCCAAATTAAACCACAAAAAGTTGCGTAAGGGGTGAAGGGTAAGGGGGGGCAGGGAAACTTGATTGCCGCTGAAACTTGCTTCCTGCTCCTCACACCCCGCATGGTTCTTTGTGTAGAATTAATCGATGCTCAGCGAACGTGCCCGGATTCTGCTAAAAACTCTGGTGGAACGCTATATTAGCGAGGGCCAGCCGATCGGCTCGCGCGCGCTTTCGAAATACTCCGGCCTGGATTTAAGCCCCGCCAGCATTCGCAATATCATGGCCGACCTGGAGGAGATGGGTTTCATCGCCAGTCCGCATACATCAGCGGGACGGGTGCCTACACCGCTCGGCTACCGTTTCTTCGTGGATACGCTGCTCACGATCAAACCTCTCGATATGACGCAAGTCAGTCAGCTCGAAGGCCAGTTGCAGACCGACAATACGCAAAAACTGGTGTATTCCGCCTCGCATTTGCTTTCCGACCTCACGCACTTTGCCGGAGTGGTAGTAAACCCCAAACGCCGTAGCCCCATGTTTCGGCATATTGAATTCCTCAGCCTTGCCGACAAGCGTATTCTTCTTATTATCGTCACCCCGGAAGGCGATGTTCAAAACCGCATCATCCTTACAGAAAAAAGATATACTCCCGGCGAGCTTACCGAGGCCGCCAATTTTCTCAATCAGAATTTCGCCGGCAGCACCTTCGAACAGATACGCAAGCAAATCCAGCAAGAGCTGCAGCAGCTGCACAGCGATATGAGTGTCTTGATGACCGCCGCGTTGGAGGCGGGTAGCCAGGCAGTTTCGGAATCTTCGGGCGATTACGTGATTTCAGGCGAGCATAACCTGCTGCGCGTGCAAGACCTGTCTTCGAATATGTCACACCTGCGGAAGCTATTCGATCTGTTCGAACAGAAAACCGCGCTGTTGCAGCTCCTTGACATCAGTAGCCGCGCCCATGGGGTGCAAATTTTTATCGGCAACGAGTCCGGCCTGGTGCCACTTGACGAATGCAGCGTGGTCACCGCGCCTTACGAAGTAGACGGACAGGTCGTGGGTACCGTCGGCGTGATCGGGCCGACGCGCATGGCCTACGAGCGCGTCATTCCCATCGTGGACATAACTGCGAAACTCCTCACGAGCGCGCTGTCGCAACACTAGAATAATGTCATTTTACCGGGCCGAACCCCCCTATCAGCACGGCGTGCCGGCGCAAACCGGCATCCTGCTCGTCAATCTCGGCACCCCGGATGCGCCGACCGCCGGGTCATTGCGGTCCTATCTCAAGCAATTCCTGTCCGACTCGCGGGTTGTCGAGATCCCGCGTCTCATCTGGCTGCCGGTACTGTACGGCATCATCCTCAATACTCGCCCGAGAAAATCCGCGGAAAGATACGCCAAGATCTGGATGAGCGAAGGCTCGCCGCTGAAAGTGCACACTGAACGCCAAACAAAATTGCTGCGCGGCTATCTGGGGGAGAGAATCAAATCGCCGCTGACTATTGAATACGCCATGCGCTACGGCAAGCCGTCGATTGCCTCAGCGCTCGCCAGTCTCGGGCATTGCGAGCGCGTTCTGGTGCTGCCACTGTACCCGCAGTATGCTGCCAGCACCACTGCCAGCGCCTTCGATGCTGTGTTCAGTCAATTGCGACGGGTGCGCAATACGCCGGCGCTGCGCACCGTCAAGCACTATCACGACCACCCGGGGTACATTGCGGCGCTTGCGCAAAACGTCAACGATTACTGGATGAAGAATGGCCGCCCCGAAAAACTTCTGATCAGTTTTCACGGAGTGCCACGCTCCACGCTGGATAAAGGCGATCCCTACCATTGCGAATGTCAGAAAACCGGCAGGATGCTGGCTGCTGCACTGGGATGGGACGAGCCGCGCTACCAGGTTTGCTTCCAGTCGCGCTTTGGGCGCGCGGAGTGGTTGAAGCCTTACACCATGGAAGTCTTGCACAAACTCGGCAAACAGCGCACCGAGCGTGTAGATGTGGTTTGCCCTGGTTTTGTCAGCGATTGTCTGGAAACATTGGAAGAAATCGCTATCGAAGCCAAAGCAGCGTTCCTAAACAGCGGCGGCAAGGAATTTCATTACATACCGTGCCTCAATGAGCGCGCCGACTGGATGCACGCGCTGTGCGAAATAGCCCTAGAAAACCTGCACGGTTGGGTCTCGGTCAGATACGATGCGCAAGCCGCTCAGATCGCCGGCCGCTTGACGCGCGAGCGGGCACTTGCCTTAGGCGCGAAAGCCTAAAACGTTTCCCGCTGTCGCTTGAAATAGCCAAAACTGCCCCCAATTAGGCGTGCATAAACCCGGAGGAAACCATGCAAGATTCTCAACAAAATCATACACCTGAGCTTATCCAAGAGAAACCGGAAGCAGCTGAGCAATCCGTTGAACAGGCGGCATCCGAGCCACTGCAGGGAACTACTCCGAGCTTGGAAGAAATGCTGAGAAAAGCCGAGCTTGCCGCGCAAGAGCATCACGATGCGTGGCTTCGGGCGCGCGCTGAAGCGGACAACATCCGCAAGCGAGCCCAGGTGGATATTGCAAATGCGCACAAATATGCGGTAGAAAATTTTTCGATCGCAATATTGGCAGTAAAGGACAGCTTGGAAGCCGCGCTATCTAGCGAAAATGCTACCTTGGAGAGCCTCAAAAGCGGCGTAGACTTGACCTTGAAACTGCTGACTTCGATATTCGAAAAATTCAATATTTGTGAAATCAACGCGCTGGGCGAAAAGTTTGACCCGCATCGGCATCAGGCAATCACCACTGTGGAATCGGTAGGCGAACCAAACACCGTTATCAGCGTGATGCAAAAAGGTTACACACTCAACGATCGGGTCATCAGGCCGGCGCTGGTTGTAGTAGGCAAACCCAAGAAAACTTGAAGTTGGGCAGCTACGCCCAGATATTGCAAATTAACAGACAATTACTCAGTTAAGGAATCAATATGGCAAAGATCATCGGAATCGACTTGGGAACGACTAATTCTTGCGTTGCCGTCATGGAAGGCGGCAAGCCCAAGGTCATCGAAAATTCAGAAGGCTCGCGTACTACGCCTTCGATCGTCGCCTATATGGATGACGGGGAGATTTTGGTCGGCGCACCGGCCAAGCGCCAGGCGGTGACCAACCCGAAAAATACGCTGTACGCGGTCAAGCGGCTGATCGGCCGGCGCTTCAGCGAAAAGGAAGTGCAGAAAGATATTAATCTGATGCCTTATAAAATCGTCGAGAATACCAACGGGGATGCTTGGATCGAAGTTCGAGGCAAGAGAACCGCTCCGCCGGAAGTGTCCGCCCAGGTATTGATAAAGATGAAAAAAACCGCCGAAGACTATCTCGGCGAGAAGGTAGAAGAAGCAGTCATTACTGTCCCGGCCTATTTCAACGATTCGCAGCGCCAGGCGACCAAGGATGCCGGGCGAATCGCCGGGCTGGAAGTCAAGCGTATCATCAACGAGCCGACCGCTGCGGCGCTCGCGTTCGGACTAGACAAGAAGGAGGGCGACCGCAAAATCGCGGTCTACGACCTGGGTGGCGGCACGTTTGACATTTCCATCATTGAGATCGCCGAAGTCGAGGGCGAGCATCAATTTGAGGTGTTGTCCACCAACGGCGATACCTTTCTGGGCGGCGAGGATTTCGACCAGCGAGTAATCGATTACCTGGCCGACGAATTCAAGAAAGACCAAGGCATAGACCTGCGCAACGATGTGCTGGCCTTGCAACGCCTTAAGGAAGCGGCTGAAAAAGCGAAGATCGAACTTTCGAGCACGCAGCAGACTGAAGTCAATTTGCCGTACATTACTGCGGATGCGCGCGGCCCCAAACATCTCAATATCAAGATCACCCGCGCCAAATTCGAGAGTCTAGTTGAAGATCTGATCGAAAAAACCATGGAGCCGTGCAAAATCGCGATTAAGGACGCGGGCGTCAAACTTTCCGAAATCGAGGATGTGATACTGGTCGGCGGGCAGACGCGCACGCCCAAAGTGCAGGAAAAAGTAAAAGAGATTTTTGGCAAGGAGCCGCGTAAGGACGTGAACCCGGATGAAGCGGTAGCGGTTGGCGCAGCGATTCAGGCTGGTGTTCTCCAAGGCGAAGTCAAAGACGTATTGCTGCTAGACGTCACGCCGCTTTCCCTGGGCATCGAGACCCTGGGTGGAGTAATGACCAAGCTCATCCAAAAAAATACCACCATTCCGACCAAGGCACAGCAGGTTTTCTCGACGGCAGACGACAACCAGACCGCGGTGACCATCCACGTTCTGCAGGGCGAGCGCGAGATGGCTGCAGGCAACAAAAGCCTCGGCCAGTTTAACCTGACCGACATTCCACCCGCGCCGCGTGGGCTTCCGCAGATCGAAGTCACATTCGACATAGACGCCAACGGCATTTTGCACGTTTCGGCCAAGGACAAGGCAACCGGCAAGGAAAACAGGATCACCATCAAGGCGAGTTCCGGGTTGAAGGAGGAAGAAATTAAAAGCATGGTCAAGGACGCCGAAGCGCATGCGGAAGAAGACCGCAAGGCAGTGGAACTGGTGAATGCGCGCAACCAGTGCGATTCTCTTATCCATTCAGTGAAAAAATCGCTAAAGGACTATGGTGAAAAACTCTCTTCCGACGAAAAGGCTAAGATAGAATCTGCTCTGAAGGATGCCGAGGCCGCTCTCAAGAGCGACGACAAGGCCAAGATCGAAGCCAAGAGCCAGGCATTGGCCGAAGCCTCGCACAAGCTGGCCGAACATATGTACGCGCAGGCGCAGCAGCAGCCGCAACAGGGCCAAACCGCCGGCGCTTCCGCAGATAGCGGCAAAAAATCAGACGAGAGCAATGTAGTGGATGCGGAGTTCGAAGAGGTAAAAGACGGTAAGAAATAACAAGTTTCTGACCGCAGAGATGCAGAAACGCCGAGAAACCGCGATTTCCCGGCGCTCTGTGGTTCGGATTTTATCGGGTGATGAAAATACCGAATTATTAAGTTCGACCTGATAATAAATTTATTTCATTCTGCGGCTCCTCGTCTGCGCGGTAAAAATCAAATATGGCCAAACGCGACTTTTATGAAATACTCGGCGTCAACCGCGATGCTTCGGAAGCGGAAATCAGGAAGGCTTATCGCAAGCTGGCGATGAAGCATCATCCCGACCGTAATCCGGACAATCCCAAGGCCGAGGAGCAATTCAAGGAAGCCAAACAAGCCTACGAAATTCTCAGCGACCCGGAGAAGCGCGCGGCGTACGACCAGTTCGGTCACGCCGGGTTTGATGCGCAAGCCGGTATGGCCGGAATGGGCGCCGGATTCGGCGGCTTTGCGGACGCTTTCGGCGACATCTTCAGCGATATCTTTGGCGCGGCACGCGCCCGGTCCGGCGCCTACCGAGGCGCCGATCTGCGTTACAACCTAGCAATCACACTGGAAGAGGCAGCGCGCGGAACCGAAACGCGCATCCGCATTCCTGCCATGGTGTTATGCGAAACCTGCCATGGCTCCGGCGCCAAGCCCGGCACCAAATCCGTCACCTGCTCTACCTGTGGCGGCCACGGTCAGGTGCGCATGCAGCAGGGATTCTTTTCGATTCAGCAGACCTGCCCGAAGTGCCACGGCAGTGGCAAGGTCATTCCAGAGCCTTGCAGCGCATGCTACGGCACAGGCCGCGTCAAGCAGCACAAAACCTTGTCTGTGAAAATCCCGGTCGGAATAGACGATGGTGACCGGATTCGATTGAGCGGCGAAGGCGAGGCCGGCGATGGCGGTGGGCCGCCCGGCGATCTATATGTTGTAATTCACATCAAGGAACATCCGGTTTTTACGCGTGAGCACAGCGACCTGCATTGCGAAATGCCAATCAGCTTTACCGTGGCAGCGCTCGGCGGAGAAATTGAAATTCCCACGCTGGACGGCTCCGCCAAGATCAGGATTCCCGCGGAGACGCAAAACGGCAAGGTGTTCCGCCTTCGGGGCAAAGGCATAAAGGGCGTTCGCAATACATCTTACGGCGATCTGCTTTGCCATGTGGCGGTGGAAACACCCGTCAATCTCACTTCGCGCCAGCGGGAGCTTCTGATTGAGCTGGAAAGCATCAATCAACGTGACGGCGGGCGCCATAATCCGCGCGCCAAATCCTGGATGGATAAAGTCAAGGAATTTTTCACCCAGTAAAGCAGATTCGAATAAGCGGTAATTTGCGGCGCGGACAACGGCCTTAATATTTTATCGCAAGCCGTTTGCTAGGAATGTCGTTTTCAACGCGGCTTGCTGCGTTCAGGCGCGCCGCCAGATCGTTCCATGAGGCGTGTCTTCAAGGACGATTCCAGCCTTCTGCAACTCCTCGCGAATGCGGTCAGACTCGGCGAAGTCCCTGGTTTTGCGAGCGGCAGCGCGCGAAGCAATGAGTTCTTCGATACGCGCAGGATTGAGCGCCGCGCGCGCGCCGGCTACAGGTTCACCCGGCACTGATTGCAGATAAACTTGAGGATTGCGCTGCAGCAGTCCCAGAACTCCAGCCAGCGCCTTGAGCAATCCCGCTTGCTGCGCAGAGCGCGTCTTGTTCACTTCATTCGCTAGGTCAAAAAGCACCGCCACTGCCTCGGGCGTATTGAAGTCATCATCCATCGCCTCTTTGAAACGCGCCGCGTAGGATTCCTGCCAATTTATTTGCGCCTCTGCCGCTGGAACGTCTTTCAAAGCAGTGTACAGACGGGTCAACGCATGCCGCGCGTCGTCGATGTGCTGATCGGAATAATTCAAGGAGCTGCGGTAGTGCGCACGCAAAATAAAAAAACGCACCACCTCCGGGTCGTATTTTTTCAGTATTTCACGCACGGTGAAAAAATTGCCGAGCGACTTGGACATCTTCTGCTCATCGACCCGCACGAAACCGTTATGCATCCAGTAATTAACAAAAGTGTGTCCACTCGCGCCCTCGGACTGGGCAATTTCGTTTTCGTGGTGAGGAAATTGCAAGTCCTGACCGCCACCATGAATATCAAAGTGGCTGCCAAGATGGCGCTCGCTCATCACCGAGCATTCAATATGCCAGCCCGGGCGTCCCTCGCCCCACGGGGAATCCCATTTGGGCTCACCGGGCTTGGCCGTTTTCCACAGCACGAAATCCAGCGGGTCGTGTTTATCTGTTCCGATTTCCACGCGCTCCCCCGCGCGCAGGTCATCCAGCGATTTTCCAGAGAGCTTGCCGTAACCGGGAAACTTGCGCACGTCGTAATATACATCACCATTCGCAGCGCGATAGGCAAGACCCTTGTTCATTAGTTTTTCGATCATGCGCACCATGTCGGGTACATGCGCTGTGGCGCGCGGCTCGGACACAGGCTTCTCCACCCCCAATGCGGCGGTATCCTCGTGCATTGCTTGAGTGAAGCGCTCGGTAAGCGTCGCGACCGGTTCGTTATTTTCGCCCGCCCGCTTTATTATTTTGTCGTCAATATCGGTAATGTTGCGCACGTAATTCACCGCATATCCAGATGCTCTCAGCCAGCGCTGGACCATGTCGAACACGATCATCACGCGCGCGTGCCCGAGGTGACAGTAGTCGTAGACCGTCATGCCGCAGACGTACATACTCACTTTGCCCGATGTAATCGGCGCAAACGGCTGCTTATCGCGAGTCAGGGTGTTGTAGATCTTCAACATGTCTTCAGGAAACGGCCGCGCGCAAGACCATCAGCCAGCCCGCGGGTGCAAAACAGGTCTCCGCGCCACGCGCCAGAGGGCGATTGTGAATCAAGCAGGCTTCTTGGTAAAATCAGCTAATTAACTTTGAATAAAGGCAAAAAAGTATACCACAATGAAAAAGTCCGATTTTGCCGCTTTGCTTTTACTGCTGGCGCTGGGAATTTTTGGCCTGTGGGCTGCAGCTGATGAATTGCAGGATGCCGATTCGTTGTTCAAGCAGGGCAACAATGCTCAGGCGCTCGACAAGGTCAACAGCTACCTCGCAAATCATCCCAAGGATGCCAAGGCGCGCTTTCTGCTAGGCCTGATATATACCGAGCAAAACAAAGCTGCTGAAGCTATCAAGGTATTTACCGCGCTCACCCAGGATTATCCCGAGCTGCCGGAGCCGTACAATAATCTGGCCGTGCTGTATGCGGCGCAGGGCCAATACGACAAGGCCAGGATCGCGCTGGAAACCGCGATACGCACCCATCCCAGTTATGCTATTGCCCACGAGAACCTCGGCGATATCTACGCCAAGTTGGCCACGCAGGCATATGACAAGGCCCTGCAGTTCGACAAAACCAATACCACTGCGCAAACCAAGCTGGAGTTGATCAAGGAGCTGTTTTCGGGCAGTCCGCGTGTAGCAAGAGCGGCCGTGAAAACCGAAACTGCGAATACCGATACGGCGGCTGCGGTCCCCGCGTCAGTTCCCGAAACTCAGCAGACAAAACCGGGGGGCGTTGGCAAAGAGAACCAGCCAGTCGCCACATCAAGTTCAGGCGACGACACCCAAGATGTGCTCAATACCGTGGATGCCTGGGCCAAAGCTTGGTCGAAGGGCGACGTAACTGCCTATCTCGCTTATTATGCAGAGGACTTTAAAACGCCCAACGGGGAGAGCCGTGGGGCTTGGGAAAAATCTCGACAAGAACGTATCTCCAATTCCATGCCCATACAAGTTTCAGTCATTGATCCCAAGGTCACGCTTAGTGACGCAACTCACGCCAAGGCCAGCTTCAAACAGGGTTATCAGTCCAAGATCTTGAAAAGCACCACAGCAAAAACGCTGCATCTGGTCAAAACAGGCGACAAATGGCTGATTCAGATGGAACAGGCAGGCCATTGAAACAGGACAGTCTTTCTCATCGTATTAAGCGGCGCACGATGCTCATGCTCGCTTATGGCGTTGCGCTTGGCTTAACACTGGGCCTCGCCGGCAGCGCCTCCTCCATGAAGGACCAGGCCGTGCAAGTCGCGGTCGCACGCGCACCGCAAGGGCCCGAAGCGCTGCTGGTCAACGGTCTACTGGAAATCAGCCGCAACCACTTGGACACGGCAATGAATGAAATCGATAACGCGATTAAAGCCTATCCCAATTTCAGACTGGCGCATTTAATCAAGGGTGACTTGCTGCTCGCGCACACCCGCCCCATTAACACCATTGGCGACGCGCCGAATGCCCCGCGCCAGCGCATCACGGAGTTGCGCGAGGAAGCGAAGGCCCGATTGCAGCGCCGCAGCCAGAATCGCCCATCCGGCGACATACCGAAATACCTGCTGCAAATGCAACCGGAACAGCATTACGCGATCGTAGTGGATGTTTCGCTCTCGACCTTGTATGTATTTCAGAACGTGAACGGGGAGCCGCGTTATGTAACCGATTTTTACATTAGCAGCGGCAAGAACGGTGCGGAAAAACTGAAGGAGGGCGATCAAAGAACTCCGCTTGGCGTGTATTATGTCACGGCAGATCTTCCCAAATCGCGGCTTTCTGATTTCTACGGTGTGGGCGCCTATCCGATCAGCTATCCGAATGAATGGGACCGCCAACACGGTCGCAATGGCCACGGGATCTGGCTGCATGGCACCCCCAGCGACACCTACAGCCGACCACCGCATTCCAGCAATGGTTGCGTAGTGCTCACCAACCAGGATCTCACCGCACTGGGCAAGACCCTACAGGTAGGCTTGACTCCGGTCATAATCACCGAACACGTGGAATGGGTGCGTCCCGATGACTGGCGCGCGCTACGCAACGATTTGTCGAACCAAATTGAGAACTGGCGGCGTGAGTGGGAAAACCGCAATACCGAAGCGTATCTCCGCTACTACGCAAAGTCCTTTAATGGCAACGGTCAAACCCTTGCTCAGTGGGCAAATCAAAAACGCCGGGTGAACGCCGCCAAATCGTGGATCAAAGTCGACATTTCCAGTGTAAGCATGTTTCTTTATCCGGGCTATGGAAATCTAGCGGTGGTCAGTTTTGACCAGGATTATTCAAGCAGTAACCTCTCCACCCGGATGAAAAAACGCCAATACTGGATCAATGAAAATAACCATTGGAAGATTATTTACGAAGGCACAGGGTAAAGCCGGTGCCTGGCAGCCTAATTCGCAGGCAGTCGCGTTGAACCTCGACGCCGGAAGGATAAAGAATGGTTAACTTGCACACCAACTTTGGCACCATCACGTTGCAACTGAATGCAGACAAAGCTCCGATATCTGTGGCTAATTTTCTCAAGTATGTAGAGGGGGGATTTTATAACAACACGCTATTTCACCGTGTGATCGACGGCTTTATGATACAAGGCGGTGGATTTGAGCCTGGGATGAAGCCTAAGTCAACGTCCGCGAAAATTCAAAACGAGGCAGATAACGGATTGAAAAATGAGGCCTATACGGTTGCCATGGCTCGTACCTCTGACCCCCATTCCGCCACTAGCCAGTTTTTCATCAACGTCGCTGATAATCCGTTTTTGAACTTTACCGCGCCGACTTCGCAAGGTTACGGCTATTGCGTGTTTGGCCGAGTTGTGAAGGGAACTGAAGTGGTGGACAAAATCAGGAAAGTTAAAACTGCAAGCGGCGCCGGCCATCAGGATGTGCCGGTGCAAGACGTTGTAATCCAGAGTGCGGAGGTGGTTTGATGCCGGATTCAGAATTCCTATCGGATTAGCCGATTCCCGCAACTCTTCCATAGGCGCGATAAATCCTGAATCCCGATGAAGCCGACTTTATTCATTTCCGATCTTCATCTGTGTCTGAGTCGTCCGCACATCAATCGCGTTTTCTTTACTTTTATGGAGCGCATTGCGGTAAAAGCGCAGGCATTGTACGTGCTGGGCGACCTGTTCGAGTACTGGGCGGGTGACGATGATCTCGATGACACTTTTAACTCGCAGGTGATTTCTGCTTTCCGAAATCTGGCCGAGATGCAAGTGGCTCTTCGCGTCATGCACGGCAACCGCGATTTTCTGATGGGTGAGGCCTTCGCGCACGCTTGCAATGCACAGCTCTTAGCTGAGCCAAGTCTGATAGACCTCTACGGCACGCCTACCCTGTTGATGCACGGGGACACACTTTGTACCGATGACACCGCTTATCAGGCGTTTCGCGCTCAGGTTAGAAACCCGGCCTGGCAGAAAACTTTTCTCGCGCAGCCGCTTGCCGAGCGCAAGGTGGCGATTGAAAAAGTGCGCGAGCAGAGCGAGAAAGACAAAACCCAAAAAAGCGAAAGCATCATGGACGTCAATGTTGGCGCGGTCGAAAAACTGCTGCGCGATTATAATTATCCCCGGCTGATACACGGCCATACCCACCGCCCTGCCAAGCATTTGCATCAGCTTGACGGCAAGACCTGCGAACGCTGGGTATTAAGCGACTGGTACAAGCATGGCGAGTATTTGCGCTGCGACGAATCCGGCTGCAGCACCATCAGGCTATAGGAGGCCCCGCTCCAAACGGGCCGTTCGCTTCCTTGATGAAGCTAAATCGAGGCGAGCCCGCGCGCGATGTCGGCTTTTATATCCTCCAGTGCTTCCAATCCCACTGCAACCCTAAGCAAGCCATCCACTACCCCCGCTGCGTCGCGCGCTTCCTGGGATATACGCCCGTGCGTCGTAGATGCTGGGTGGGTGATTGTGCTTTTTACATCGCCCAGATTGGCGGTGATGGAAATCATTCGCGTCGCATCTACCACCCGCCAAGCCGCCCGCTTGCCGCCTTTCACCGTAAAGGAAACAATGCCGCCGCCCGTTTTTTGCTGCCGCATTGCCAAATGATGCTGTGGATGCGAAGGCATTCCCGGGTAATATACTTTCTCTATGACGGACTGTTTCTCCAGCCAGCGCGCCAGTTCCAACGCATTCACCGAATGCGCATCCATGCGGATTTTCAGCGTCTCCAATCCTTTCAACAGCACCCAGGCATTGAACGCACTTAACGTTGGTCCGGCGGTGCGCAAGAAACTGAATACGCCATCCATCATGACATCGCGTTTTCCGAGTACCGCACCTCCCAGCACCCTCCCCTGTCCATCGATATACTTGGTGGCGGAGTGGATGATGATGTCGGCTCCAAATTCCAGCGGTCGCTGCAGCGCTGGTGTGCAGAAACAGTTGTCCACCACTAGCCATGCACCGGCTTTCTTCGCGATTCTGCTTAACTCCGCAATATCGGATATTTCGGTCAGCGGGTTGGAAGGCGTTTCCAGAAATAGCATCTTGGTGTCCGGTGTTACCGCTGCCTGCCATGCCCCTACGTCGGTCGCCGAGACAAAGGTAGTTTTCACGCCAAAGCGCGGGAAAATGTTGCTGAAGAGTTGTACTGTCGCGCCGAAAATGCTGTGCGATGCGACAATGTGGTCGCCGCTCTTGAGTAGTCCCATGGCACACGCGAGTATTGCAGACATCCCCGAAGCCGTGGCGACACAGGCCTCCGCTCCTTCCAGTGCGGCAAGCCTTTCCTGAAAAGCTGTGACGGTGGGATTGGTAAAGCGCGAATAGATATTCCCGGGCTCGTCACCAGCAAAGCGCGCAGCGGCTTGCGCCGCATTCTCAAACACGAAGCTCGAAGTGAGGTACAGCGCTTCCGAGTGTTCGTTGAACTGGCTGCGGTGTGTGCCGGCACGCATTGCCAGTGTTTCTAATTGATAAGCGTCAGCCATAATTTTCCCCGTCCGAAAAAATAAAAAACCCGTTCCGCCTTGGGCGGACCGGGTTTGGCCTCGCTTTAGCGGAATTTATAATGCGCCCGCAAGCTGATATCAAATCGGCGCAGCTGTTAAATTACTCTGCCTGGACTTTGTTGTCAATCCACGGTAAGTAGATTCAAATCGAGCTGGTTGCTGGATATCGCCTCTTCTTTCTGCCTGCGCGCCCCGTCTCTGCGCTGCGCTTCGATGTAGGCCAGGTATTCGGGAGAAATATCCCCAGTTATGTATTCGCCGCTGAAACACGATGCCTCGAAATGGGCAATTTTCGGATTCACCTGCTGTGCAGCATGCACCAATGCATCCAAATCCTGGTAAATCAGCTTGTCTGCGCCGATTTCTCTGGCAATTTCGTCATCGCTGCGGCCGTTGGCAATCAGTTCCTGGCGCGTCGGCATATCGATGCCGTAAACGTTGGGAAAACGCACCGGCGGCGCGGATGAAGCAAAATATACTCTGCGTGCGCCCGCTTCTCTTGCCATCTGCACGATTTCGCGGCTAGTGGTGCCGCGCACAATGGAATCATCCACCAGCAGTACGTTCTTACCCCTGAATTCCACGCTCATTGCATTAAGCTTCTGGCGCACCGATTTCTGCCGCTGCACCTGGCCCGGCATGATAAATGTACGCCCGATGTAACGGTTCTTAATAAAGCCTTCGCGGTAAGGAATTCCAATGCGGTTGGCAAGCTGCATCGCGCAGGGACGACTCGAGTCTGGTATGGGTATCACTACGTCTATGTCCAAATTCTGATAGTGCCGCTTGATTTTATCGGCCAAGCTTTCGCCCAAGTGCAGGCGGGTCTCATATACAGAAATGCCGTCAATCACGGAATCCGGACGCGCCAGGTAGACGTATTCGAATATGCAGGGGCTGCGGATTGCGTTCGCCACGCACTGTTTGCTGTAGAAATTACCGGTGTCGTCTATAAAAATCGCTTCACCCGGACCGACATCTCGCGTCAACTCAAAACCCAAAGTATCCAGCGCCACGCTTTCGGATGCCACCAAATACTCCGTGCCGCGTTCGCTGCGGCATTGCCCCACCACCAGCGGGCGAATGCCGAACGGATCGCGAAACGCCAGTAAACCGTAGCCGGCTATTATCGCCACGACTGCGTAAGCACCGCGGCAGCGGCGGTACACTCCCGACACCGCTGCAAAAATGGTGGCTGCATCCAGTGAATGGTTGCGGCAAGATTCCTGCAATTCGTGCGCCAGCACGTTCAATAAAACCTCGGAGTCGGAATTGGTATTGACGTGACGCAAGTCCTGGCGGAATAACTCGCGCTTTAATTGCTCGGTGTTGGTGAGATTGCCGTTATGTCCGAGCACGATGCCAAATGGTGAGTTCACATAAAAGGGTTGGGCTTCGGCCGGCGATTCTGCTGAGCCGGCGGTCGGGTAACGAACATGGCCTATTCCCATATTCCCTTGCAATGCCCGCATGTTGCGGGTGCGGAACACATCGCGCACCATACCGCTGCCTTTGTGCATGTTAAAAGTATTGCCTTGCACTGTGACAATCCCTGCCGCATCCTGGCCCCGATGCTGCAGAACCAGCAGACCGTCATATAGCAGTTGGTTCACCGGGGTTTTTGCCACGACGCCTAGAATTCCGCACATTCCAGTTTTCCTTTACTGGTAGTTAATACGCTTAGACAAATTTTCGGGCAGCCAAATTTTCACGCTGTTCGCCACTATTTCCAGCCGCTGGCTGAATAGCGCATTTTTCCAGGTTGGCTGCTTGGGCAGCGATGTGAGGCCCCCTAGCAGCACCAATATCAGCACGATCAACAAACCTCGTGCCAAACCAAATACCGCGCCAAGACTGCGGTCGGCCACGCTTAGACCCGATGCTTTCACTAATTTAGAGCATAAAATTGCGACAAGGCTCATCACCACCAGAACCGTCAGAAACACCAGGGCGAAACCGGTCATCAGCCGTAAAGACTGGTTAGTTATGTTACTGGGAAGCAGCTCGGCAAGGTCCACCGTGTAGGTCTGCGCAGCCCAGAAGGACAAGACCCAAGCTGCAAGTGACAGCACTTCGCGCACCGCGCCGCGGATAATGCTCAACATGACCGATAGCACGATGATTAGAATAACCACGTAATCAAAAACCGTCATGAACGGACGCTACTTGGGTGTTACCACCCCGTTGAGGCCCAGCGCCTTGATCTGGTCGAGCGCCTTTTCAGCGTCGTCTTGATTATCATAAGGCCCGGCACGCACCCGGATTTTTTCGCCATGCCCAGACTTCAGCACCTCCGTATATGAGCGAATACCGTTTGCAGAAAGTTTTTTCTGCAGCAATTTGGCGTTTTCCTTATGGGCAAATGTGGCGAGTTGCACCGCGTAGCCGGGAGATTTGTGTTCCGACGATGTGACCGATTGCTCGTTTTTTCCCTGTTCAGTCTTGGCCGTTTCCTTGCCGATACTCGGCTTGGAAGCTGGCGGCGGTGCGACTACGGTTTCAGTTGGTTGCGGTCGGACTGCGGCTTCGGCACGACCGGATTTTTCGGGAACCGGAATCACGCGAGACGCAAAACCGGCGCCGTTCTGGGTCGGAATTTGAAGGCTGATGTTCTGGCTCACTGGCCTAGGCTCGACGTCTAGGAACGGGGGCAGCAACACTACCATCAGTGTGACAACGGCAATTGCTCCGATTAGCCGCCTTCTGGCGCGCTTTTTTAATTGCAGTTGCTCGTCACCGATCGTTCTTGCCATGAAAGCAAAATCCTTTTGGCACTAAGTGTTACTCGCCGCTGCGCCTACGCAATACACCGGCTACAGTATGGAAAGAGCCAAACACAACAATTTTATCATTTTCGCTCGCCAATTTGCAGGCTTGATCATACGCTTCGGCGGGACTCGCAAAACCTGACATCCCCGATCGCGGTACGCCCGCCCGCAACAACTCCTCCGCCACATCTGCAGCCGTGGCGCCACGACGCTCCCGGCCAATGCTTGCGATGAGCCAGTTGTTTACCTGGGGGATCATAAACCGCGCCACGCCAGCGATATCCTTGTCCTTTAGCATGCCGAAAACTGCGAACGTGTTCCCGATAGGTCCCATTTTAGCCAGATTCGCCGACAGCGCCGCCGCGGCTTGTGGGTTGTGCGCCACATCCAGAATTACCAAGGGCCTGCCCGGAAGTACTTGGAAACGCGCGGGCAAATCGACTTCTATTAGTCCACGTCTGATGTCCCCCATCGCTACAGGCAGTATTTGTCTAAGCTCGTCCAGGGCCGCCAAGGCGCCGCTGGCGTTTTGCAATTGGTACTCGCCGCGCAATGCGGGATAAGGCAGCGCGTGATGCCTGCGGCTGCGCCCCCAGTACAGCCATTGGTTTTCTTGCGGAGTAAATCCAAAATCCCGGTTAATGCGAAACAGTCGCGCGCCAATAGTCATTGCATGTTTAGAAAGCGTTTCCGGGATTTCCGTGTCCGCGCATATTGCTGGTTTACCGGTGCGGAAAATACCGGCTTTTTCGAAAGCGATCTGCTCTCTCGTATTGCCAAGATAATCCATATGGTCAAAATCCACGCTGGTGACCATCGCACAATCGGCATCGAAAGCGTTGACGGCATCGAGTCTACCCCCTAACCCGACTTCCAGAATTGCCGCGTCGAGTTCCGCTTCAATGAAAAGCAGCATTGCTGCGAGCGTGCCGTATTCAAAATAGGTTAGCGGAATATCATGGCGTGCCGCCTCAATTTTCTGGAACACGCGTACCAAAGCCGCATCATCCACTGGCCGGCGGTCAATGCGCACACGTTCGTTGTACCTGAGTAGATGGGGCGAGGTGTAGCAGCCGACGCGGTATCCAGCGATGTTCAGTATAGCCTCTAGGAACGCGCACGTTGAACCCTTGCCGTTGGTGCCGCCTACGGTGATGATAGGGAATCCGGGGTCGAGCTTAAGGAGATTCTTGACTTGAAGTACACGATCCAGCCCAAGCGAGATCGCCCGCGGATTAAGACTTTCCAAATAGGTAAGCCAATCAGATAAAATGTCCTGCTTGGCGTTTGGAATTTCAGGTTTCACAATTGAATTGCGTTGGAACTTTGGTGGAGTTCAGGTCACGCGATTGATGCCGTTAGTGCAGGAAGCCGCAATAACAGCGTGATCAGGTTGGCAAGTTTGTCGCGCATATGCCTGCGGTCAACTATCATATCAATCGCGCCATGCTCAAGCAGGAATTCGGCGCGCTGGAAGCCTTCCGGAAGGGTTTCGCGAACGGTCTGCTCGATAACACGCGGGCCGGCAAAACCGATCAAAGCTCCCGGTTCAGCAATAATTATGTCGCCAAGCATGGCGAAGCTCGCAGATACGCCGCCCATAGTAGGATCGGTCAGAACTGATATGAACGGCAGCTTGCGCGCGGATAATTGGCTGAGCGCGGCGGCAGTTTTTGCCATTTGCATCAGCGAAAATAAACCTTCCTGCATGCGCGCACCCCCGCTTGCAGAAAAACACACCATGGGGATGTTTTGCTCTATACACAGCTGTACCCCACGCACAAAACGCTCGCCGACTGCTGATCCCATCGAGCCGCCAAGAAACTTGAATTCAAACACCGCGGCAATCAGCGGCACCGTCTTGACGCTTCCTTGCATTACCACCAGCGCTTCGGTTTCTTCCGTCTCCACTTGCGCGGCCTCGAGGCGCTCGCTATAACGCATGTCGTCTTTGAATTTCAGGATATCCACCGACGTCACTTCGGTGCCAATCTCATAGCGGCCTTCGCTGTCCAGCAAAGCGTCTAGACGCGCTCTCGCCGAAAGCCGGCTATGGTGGCTGCACTTGGGACACACGTTAAGATTGTTTTCCAGCTCACTGCGATAAAGCACCGCTTCGCACACCGCGCACTTAGTCCACAAGCCTTCCGGGACAGTTTTCTTGGCTCCGGGCAGTTTGCGCTTGATTTTCGGGGGAAGCAGTTTCTGAAGCCAGCTCATCCGTCGTCCTATTCCCGCTTAGCGTTGATCTATAGCCTGGCGCAAATCTTTGACCAGCGCAGAAACCTTGCTTAATACGTCCTGCCTGCCGGAATTTTCAATTTCTTCCACAATTCGACTGCCGACCACGACTGCGTCCGCCAGCTCTGCCACCGCTTGCGCCGTTTGCGCGTCACGGATGCCAAAACCTACGCCCACCGGCAGCTTGGTGCGCGCGTGAATCTGCGGCAGCTTCTTCGCCACATCGCTCAAATCAAGATGCCTGGCTCCGGTCACGCCCTTAAGTGAGACGTAATACACATAGCCGCGGGAAAGTTTAGATACTTGCTCGATTCGCGCTTCCGCCGTTGTAGGAGAAAGCAGATAAATCGGATCAATATGGTGGCGCTCGAGATGTTTGGCCAACTCTACGCTCTCTTCGGGCGGATAATCCACCACCAGTACGCCGTCTACACCACTTGCTTCTGCCATTTCGATGAACTCTTGATAACCCAGGGCCTCAATGGGATTCGCATAACCCATCAACACTACCGGAGTGTTTTGGTTGGTTTTGCGGAACTCGGCCACCAGTTTCAGTATCTGTTTCAAGCCGATGCCGTGTTTTAGAGCGCGTTCGGACGAGCGCTGAATGGTCGGTCCGTCCGCCATCGGATCGGAAAACGGCACACCAAGTTCGATTATGTCCGCACCTGCTTTGGCCAAAACATGCATTAAATCTACTGTCATCGCCGGCTCGGGATCGCCTGCAGTAATAAACGGGATCAACGCTTTTTTACGTTGCTGTTGCAATTTACTGAATGTGGCCGCAATGCGCGACATGATAAATCGATCAGAACTTAATACCTGAGAGATTAGCTACGGTGTTCATGTCCTTGTCGCCGCGCCCGGAAAGATTCACCAGAAGTAGTTTATCTTTGCCCATTCGCGGCGCAATTTTTTCGGCATATGCCACTGCGTGAGCGCATTCCAGTGCCGGTATGATTCCTTCAAGGTGGCACAGATCATGGAAAGCCTTCAGCGCCTCACTGTCAGTGACGCTCACGTATTCGGCGCGCCCGCTGTCCTTGAGCCAGGCATGTTCGGGCCCAACCCCCGGGTAATCGAGCCCGGCGGATATCGAATGGGTTTCCTGTATCTGGCCATTTTCATCCTGCATGAGATAAGTACGGCTGCCGTGCAACACGCCGGGCTTACCCACGCACAGCGTTGCTGCATGCTTGCCGGTCGCAATGCCCAGTCCCCCTGCCTCTACCCCAATCAAGCGGACGTTTTTTTCCTCGATGTAGGGGTAAAACAACCCTATTGCGTTGGAACCGCCGCCGACGCAGGCGATTAGCGCGTCTGGCTGCCGCCCAAACATTTCCAACATCTGGGTTTTCGCCTCACGCCCGATGACGGACTGGAAATCACGCACCATCATCGGGTAAGGATGCGGTCCCGCTACGGAACCGATGATGTAATACGTGTTTTCGACATGGGTTACCCAGTCGCGCATCGCTTCATTGAGCGCATCCTTGAGTGTTTTCGAACCCGATTCCACCGGCACAACGCTGGCACCCAGAAGTTTCATGCGGTAAACATTAGTAGCCTGCCGCTTAATATCTTCTGAGCCCATGTACACAACGCATTCCATGCCGTAGCGCGCTGCTACGGTCGCTGTTGCAACCCCGTGCATGCCGGCGCCGGTTTCCGCGATCACTCGCGGCTTGTTCATGCGACGCGCCAGCAGCGCTTGCCCTACGGTGTTGTTGATTTTGTGCGCCCCCGTGTGGTTGAGGTCCTCGCGCTTAAGCAGAATCTGCGCGCCGCCGAACTGCTGGGACAAGCGTTTCGCGTGGTAAATTGGGCTGGGTCGTCCGACGTAATGCTTGAGTTCGTACGTAAATTCGGCCTGAAATTCAGGATCGTTGTGGTAGCGCTGATAAGCTTGGCGCAGCTCATCCAAGGCGCTGATCAGCGTTTCGGCGACAAATACGCCGCCGTATTTGCCGAAATGTCCTCTGTCATCGGGAAGATCATACATCTGCATATGGAGTACCTAACAGGATGAAACGCGCATGCGTTGCGGCCAGAAATCGATGAATGCAAGGCGCGAGGCGCAGCTTGATGCGCCACATCAAGCCAGCCTCGAAGCAACCCAGGCGCGGTTTCTGGCCGCAACCCGATAGAGACGGTGCGATTTGGGCGCATGCCTTTGTCGCGACCACGCCTTGTGGGATCAGCAACCCCATGGCGACGGCTTGCTTCGCGGCCTGCATCCCAAATCGCCACCGTCGCAAAATACGTTTTATCATGTTAGGTGCTCCGGACCTCTTTAATGAATGCGGCCATTTTGGCCGCGTCCTTGATCCCCTTTGCCGACTCTACGCTGCTCGAAACATCCACCGCCCAGGGCCGCACCTGCCTGATCGCACGCGCGACGTTCTCAGCAGTCAGCCCTCCGGAAAGAATGATCGGCAAGGCAAGGCTGCCCGGAATCAAGCTCCAATCGAAAACGTCTCCGGTGCCGCCGTAAGCACTTTCATTGTGTGCATCCAATAGCAGCCCTTTTGCGTCGCGATAGCGGGATGCGTATTGTAGCAAATCCAAACCCTTCTTGACTCGAATTGCTTTGATATATGGCATGCCGAACTTCGCGCAGAACTGGGGTGACTCATCACCGTGAAACTGCAATAGATCAAGATGCAATCCACCGACTATCGTGCGCACCTGTTGTTCATCGGGGTTGACGAATACACCTACACGCGTAACAAATGGCGGTAACCCTTCGATCACCTCGCGCGCCGCATCCCGCTCGACAAAACGCGGACTGTCTTTGTAAAACAAGAGCCCTACGGCATGTGCACCAAGTTGCGCGGCCATAACGGCATCTTGCCTGCGCGTGATGCCGCAGATTTTGATCCGGGTCGCCATGACGGGCACCGCATTTACCGAAAAAGCAGCATGGTACGATTAAAATCAGGTACGCGCCACTTCGCGTCGTAGCGCACACCCGATAAATAAAGGCCCGCAGCGCTGAAGGTAGGCGCTGCACGACCTCTGTCACGGCTCTGCAGAACCTCCTCCAGCCATTGCGCAGCGCATCTACCGCTGCCCACATAAACCAGGCAACCGACAATATTACGCACCATATGATGCAAGAAAGCATCGGCACGGAATTCAAACAAGATCAAATCCTTCTGGCGTGTAATCTCCACCCCGCGTAATTCCTTTTCCGGCGTGCGCGCGCGACACTCCGCCGCGCGAAAGGCGCTGAAATCGTGTTTGCCCAGCAATATTTTTGCAGATTCGCGCATCGCTTCCACATCGAGCGGCTGATGAAACCAGCCGACTTGGTTGTGATAAAGCGCTGGACGCACCGCGGTGTTCAGCAGCAGGTAACTGTAACAACGCTCTATAGCACTAAAACGTGCATGGAATTCGTGCGCCACCCCCTGTGCCCAAAGTATGGCAACATTCGGCGGCAGCAGCGCGTTTACACCACGGACCCAAGCGGATGCCGGGCGTTCAACGCTACTATCAAAATGCGCAACTTGCGCCAGCGCATGGACGCCGGCGTCAGTGCGCCCAGCCGCAGTAAGGGTCACCTTCTCGCCGGCGATTTGCGCCAAAGCGACTTCAACTACATCCTGCACCGCATCGCCACCCGGCTGGCTTTGCCAGCCGCAAAAGGCCGCACCATTGTATTCTAAGCCGAGCGCGATTCTCGCCATCTATTCCGGTCGCATCACAAGGGAAACATCAGGGTCGAACTGAATGACCTCCATGGCGCTCACTGCTTAATGCCGCCGCATAGCGGGGTGTAAATTCAGCGGTGAAAAACGTGGGGTGTTTCAGAACCACACGGAATGAGATTTAGAGCTTCGCCAGCAGGCCTTTGGCTTGTTCCTGCTGCTTTGCATCGCCTTCCCGCAGTACTTCCTGCAATATTTCGCGGGCACCTTCCTTGTCGCCCATTTCCTGATAAGCCTTGGCGAGATCAAACTTGGTCTGAATCTCGTACCAATGCTGATCTTTCGCGGGTTCTTCCGCTGCTGGGCCGGCTGCGGGCTCATCCAGAGTAAGGCTAATTCCTGAAAGATCGATTTGCATCGGCTCGGCTTCCGGGGGGGGCGAAGGCGCCGGAGCAGGAGCTGAGGGTTCGAAATTGAAGCTGATCATATCCAACGGCGCCTCGCTGGTGGCGGGCGCTTCCGCAGATTCGCCCGCAGTGGATTCCGGACCCACATGAAAATCCACGCCGCTCGCTGCAGGCTTCTCACCCTCCACGGCCAAATCCGGCGTTAATTTGGACGGCTCGGCAGAAGGAGCTTCAAAATCGAAGCTGGTAAACGTTTTCTCTTCGGCCGGCACATTGGTTTCCATCCCGATATCGGTACTCAATTGTTCCGCGGAAGTAACAGGAAGTGCGATATTGAAATCCATTTCCGGCGGGCTGGGGGGAGGGTTTTCCACCGGCGTTTCTAGAGCCGCGGATTTTGCCGATTCATACATAGGATTGTCCGGGTTGAGTGCGTAGCCGAGCTGCGCAACTCTGTCCCAGATCGAACCCGGCTTGCCGCCAGTTGCTGCGTATAGCTCTCGCGCAAGCGCTTCGAACACCGGGAGGTTCTTACGCGCGGCATAAATTTCAAGGAGCTTTACGCGGATACTGTGGTGCGTGGGATTTTTTTTCAGCGCTTCTTTTAGAATTTCCTCGGCTTGCGTGTCGCGCCCGTAAGCGATGTAGACTTCGGCTTCGGCGACGGGATCTACATCGTCAGTAGCAACCGCGCCGCTCTTGGCGGCGATATCGCTGATCACCGAGGTTTCGCCGGTGTTGACTACCACCCCGCCTTCGGTATTGCCAAAGACCGTGCTGCCTTTCAGGCCCTCCTCATCAACAATGTTCTCTTCAGGACTCGTTATAAATTTTTTTTTTCTCACGGCCATGTAGCCGAGTCCAAGTAGCAGGATTACGACCCCTGCCCCTCCGCCTAGGTACAGTGGATTACCAAGTATGTCATCCAGCAAGGATGTCTCGGCCTGAGGCGTAGTTTTGGTTTTTTCAATAGGCTTGAGTGGCATCGAGGGTTTCGGTTGAGCGGTCACAACCGGTTTTTGCTCGGGCTTACCTGCCTCGGCAGGCTTGCCTTCAGGCGCTTTAACCTCGGCGGGCCTAGGGGCTGGAACGGGCTGAGCCGAAGGCTGGGGTGCCTTGGCGGCCGTCGCCTGTTTTTGCAGCTCAGCCAAGCTTTGGCTCTTGATTTCCAAAAGATGCTGCATGTCCCTGATGTTTTTTTCGAGAAGCGCGATGCGTTCGTTTGCTTCCTTGATCGCTTTCTCCCTCGCCACGGCTTCCTCTTCAAGGCTGTGCACGCGATCCTGCAAGGCTTTGTCTCCGGTCCCGCCCGGTTTTCCGGCGGGAGGCTCGCCCTTGGAAAGCTTCAAGACTTCTTTGCCCGGCTCTTGGGGTGCAGCCTGCTCCCCGACCGGCGCGGTAATCTTGCCGGTCGCGCTTTGCGTGGCAGTTTCAGTTGGCGCTGCTTCGCCTGCGGCTTCTGCAAGCTTTTGCCGGTAAGCGTTCCAGTCGCGAGCCTGGACCTTAACCTCTTTTATCGCCTGGTTTGGATCGATTGTGGCCAATTCGCTACTTTCAGGAACGCGAAGAACGGGCCCGGTTTTCAAGCGGTTCATGTTATTGCCCATGAACGCTTTCTTGTTGGAACGGAACAGCCCAATCAGCACTTGATCAAGCGTATATTCCGATGGCTTGACGCTTTCGGCTATTTTGTGCAGCGTATCGCCCCGTTTTACTGGACCGTAGGTTTGTTGTTGCTCGGGGCCAGCCATTACCGTTTCAGGCGCAGGTGCCTCAGGCGGCGCTGCCTCGGCCGGCGGCGCTTCCGGCACCGCCTCAGGTGCTGCTACTTGTGGTGCGGCTGCTTGAGTCGTTGCTTCGGCGCCGGCTTTTTCCTCTGGCGGTGCGCCGGCCTGCTCAGGTTTGGCTTCCTCCGACGCGGCAGGTACCGGCTTCGGCTGGGGAGCCGCAATGGGCGCCGTCGTCGCTATGGGCGTAAAACCGGGCGGATCAAGGAGAACTGTATATTCTTTCACCAGTCGGCCCGATGACCAGCTAAGCTCAATCAGGAAATCCAGAAACGGCTCGTTGACTGGCTGCGAAGTCTTGAGCTTCAGATAGGGTTGCCCGCTGGTATTTTTCTCAACGCTGAATTTTAGGCTGGATAGCGCGGAAACATATTGGATATTGGCCTGCTTGAATGCATCGGAGGGCGCGAGTTTTGCCACCAGCGAGTCCACATCCTTTTTTTCCACGCCTATTAACTCAATTTGCGCGGAAAGTGGCTGGCCCAAGTTGGAATCAACAGTTAGCTTGCCTAAGCCGGCACCCTGTGTAGCCCAAGGCCATACGAATAATGTACCGACGACTAGCCAGGCTAAGCGCCTAGATTTGCGCACAAACCCACCCTTTGGTTTTTGATTGGGGATAAGTAAATTAACATCATGTAGTTAGAGATGCAAGCTCACCTTGCCTCTTACCATTATGGCTGGATCCAGATATTTTTCAATCAAAATTTCCGCAATTTGGACGCTGTTGAGGGCCGCGCCCTTGCGCACATTGTCTGACACCACCCACAAATCGAGGCCTAGGGGGTGTGAAATATCCTCCCGAACGCGCCCCACATAGACCGCGTCCGTTCCCGCCGCTTCCAGTGCAGGGGTAGGATAACCGCCCGGCTTGCGCTCGTCCATGACCACTACGCCAGGCGCTTTTTTGAGCAAGGCGACAGCCTCTTGCGCGGTGATTTTCTTACGGGTTTCGATATGCACCGCCTCGGAATGGCCGTAGAACACCGGCACCCGTACAGTAGTAGGGTTAACACGTATTGAATCGTCGCCCATGATTTTGCGAGTCTCCCACACCAATTTCATTTCTTCCTTGGTATATCCGTTCTCCTGGAATGCATCGATGTGCGGCAACACGTTGAACGCGATCCGCTTCGGATAGACTTCACTCACGATTTCCTTGTGGTTGAACAGCGCGCGGGTCTGCTCCGCCAGCTCCTGTATCGCTTCCTTGCCGGTGCCGGATACCGCTTGGTAGGTGGCGACATTTATGCGCTCTATGCCTACTGCGTCATAAATGGGTTTCAGCGCCACCACCATCTGGATGGTAGAGCAATTGGGATTGGCGATGATGCCGCGATTTTTGTATTGGGAAATGGCCTGGGGATTTACTTCCGGCACCACCAAAGGAATATCCTTTTCGTACCGAAATTGGGCTGTATTATCTATGACCACGCAACCCGCAGCCGCTGCTTTCGGCGCATACTCCGCCGAAACGCTGCTGCCCGCAGAAAACAACCCGATTTGCGCTTTCGAAAAATCGAACCGCGCAACATCTTCGACTTCCACGTCGCGGCCCTTGAATTCCACTGTCGTGCCGGCAGAACGCGAGGAAGCCAGGGGGAAAATTTCACCCACTGGAAAAGCCCGCTCTTCCAGGATAGAGATCATCGCCTCGCCAACCGCTCCGGTAGCGCCTAATACACAGACGTCGTACTTTTGATTCATTCGCTCACTTTCAATTCAGTTAACAATTAGAGTGCGTCCACCACCGCATCACCCATATCTTCGGTACCCACTTTGCGGGTGCCTTCCTGGAAAATATCCGCAGTGCGCAAGCCTTTGGCAAGCACTTTTTTCACCGCCTGTTCGATGCGCTGTGCAGCCTGCTCCAAATTGCAAGTATAACGCAGCATCATTGCCGCAGAGAGTATAGTCGCCAGCGGATTGGCTATATTTTTACCCGCGATATCAGGCGCGGAACCGTGTATCGGTTCAAACAAGCCTTTGTTGTTCTCATCCAGCGACGCCGAGGGCAACATACCAATGGAGCCAGTTAGCATCGAGGCCTGGTCCGATAGAATGTCGCCAAAAAGATTTCCGGTCAATATCACATCGAACTGTCTCGGGTCTCGCACCAGCTGCATCGCTGCATTGTCCACATACATATGAGTCAGCCCGATATCCGGGTAGTCTGTGGCAACCTCACTTACAACTTCACGCCATAATTGACTCGTTTCCAAAACATTGGCCTTGTCGACCGAACAAAGCTTACGACGGCGTTTTCTTGCTATGTCAAATCCCACTCGAGCGATGCGGCGAATTTCAGATTCCGAATACAGCATCGTGTCGAAACCTTCGCGTTCGCCCTTCGCATTAGCTCTTCGCCCTCGCGGTTCGCCGAAATAAATGTCGCCGGTAAGCTCCCGTAGAATCATGATGTCGAGGCCGGCCACCACTTCCGGTTTCAATGTGGTGGCATAGGCAAGTTCAGCATAAAGCTGTGCCGGCCGCAAGTTAGCGAACACCCCGAGTTCCTTCCGGATGCGCAACAGGCCGCGTTCGGGGCGCTGATGGCGCGGCAGTTTGTCATAGCGATAGCCTCCCACTGCGCCCAACAGCACTGCATCCGCCTGCCGCGCAAGCTTGAGCGTGGCGTCCGGCAAAGGGTCGCCACAAGCGTCATATCCTGCGCCGCCAATCGGTGCGTATTCCAGTTCAAACTTCAAACCGTCATGCGCTAGCCGCTGCAACACTTTTACCGCCTGGGCCATGATTTCCGGGCCGATACCGTCGCCAGGTAATATTGCAATTTTCATGATTCGGGTAACTGGCAATGGGTTTGGGGTGAAGAGTATTTACTCCTCACTCCGCACGCCTGACCATTCACTTAGAAAACAACCACGGCTGGCGTTCGCGATGCTGCGCCTCGAACGCCCTAATCTTGTCCCCGTGTTGCATTGTCGATCCGATTTCATCAAGCCCGCTAAGTAAACGCTGCTTTTGAAGCGGATCGATATCGAACTTAAAAACCTGGTTGGTTGGCGTAGTAACGGTTTGCCCCGGCAAATCCACCCTAAGACGATAGCCAGGCCGTTCGGCCACTTCACGAAACAACTGCGCCACCACGGGTGCGCTAAGCTCCACCGGCAGCAAGCCGTTTTTGCAGCTATTGTTATAAAAAATGTCAGCATAGCTGGGCGCAATCAAGGCGCGAAAACCGTAGTCAAGCAACGCCCACGGGGCGTGTTCGCGGCTTGAGCCGCAGCCGAAATTCTCGCGCGCAAGCAAAATTTGCGAGCCCTGGTAGCGCGGCTGGTTTAGCACAAAATCCGGGTTCAACGGGCGGCCGCGGTTATCCTTGCCCGGCTCGCCGTGATCTAGGTAACGCCAGCTATCAAACAGATTGGGGCCAAAACCGCTACGTTTAATGGATTTAAGGAATTGCTTGGGGATGATCGAGTCGGTATCTACATTAGCGCGATCCATGGGCGCAACCAATCCGTCAAGCTGGATAAATTTTTCCATCAATAGCGGTTAACTTCCTCAGCTTTGTCATCAAACCGGTCAGGCGTGGAAGCATTATTACACGGACTCGCCATCGAATTGCACCCGGCCATCGGCCAAGTCAGCAAGCCAAGCAACAAAATGAAACCGAATATTTTCAATTTTCGTCCCAAGCTAGCCAAAATCGCCCCGCACATCCACAAAATGTCCGGCAACGGCCGCAGCGGCCGCCATTTGCGGACTCACCAAATGGGTTCTGCCGCCCGCACCCTGACGTCCCTCAAAATTACGATTAGAGGTCGAGGCGCAGCGCTCACCCGACCGCAACCGGTCCTCATTCATGCCTAAACACATCGAACAGCCCGGCTCGCGCCATTCAAAACCGGCTTCGACGAAAATCTTGTCCAAACCCTCTCTTTCCGCCTGACGCTTGACCGGCCCTGAACCCGGTACTACCAGCGCCAGCTTGATATTGGGGGCGATGTGCCTGCCGCGCACGACTTGCGCCGCAGCGCGCAGATCCTCGATGCGCGAGTTGGTGCACGAGCCGATAAAAATTTTATCGAGCTGAATCTCTTTGATCGGCGTATTCGGAGCTAGCCCCATATAAGCCAATGCCCTTTCCATTGCGTGTCGCTTCACCGGATTGGATTCACGTGCGGGATCAGGAACTCGGTCATCAACGGTTGCGACCATCTCCGGCGAAGTACCCCAAGTCACTTGTGGTCTAATTTCCGGCGCTGAAAGCCGCACCACCTTGTCGAAGCGTGCGCCCTCGTCGCTCTTGAGCGTCCTCCAGTACGCCGCCGCCCGGTCCCACATCGCGCCGCTTGGCGCAAACGGGCGGTCCTTGACATACGCTAGAGTCGTTTCGTCCACCGCCACCATGCCGGCGCGTGCCCCGGCTTCAATCGTCATATTACAAATCGTCATCCGCGCTTCCATGCTTAATGAACGAAGGGTGTCACCGGCATATTCAATAGCATAACCGCTACCCCCGGCAGTGCCTATCTTGTTAATTATGGTTAGCACAAGATCTTTAGCAGTGACGCCCCGGCCCAATACGCCCTCGACTACGATCTGCATCGCTTTGGATTTCTTGAGAGGAAGGCATTGCGTAGCCAGCACGTGCTCGACTTCCGACGTCCCGATGCCAAATGCCAACGCGGCAAGCGCGCCATGGGTGCTGGTGTGCGAGTCACCGCATACGACTGTCATTCCGGGCAGCGTCATACCCTGTTCCGGCCCGATGACATGAACGATACCCTGGCGCGGGTCCAGGAAAGGGAAGTACGCTTTGGCGCCATACTGACGTATATTGGCATCCAGTGTCTCGACCTGCAGGCGCGAAATCGGATCCTTGATTCCTTCGTTCCAAGCCACGGTCGGCGTGTTATGATCTGCAGTCGCCACCACAGAATCCATCCTCCAAGGCTTTCTTCCGGCGAGCCTCAGCCCCTCGAAGGCCTGCGGGCTGGTTACCTCATGTACTAGGTGACGGTCAATGTAAATCAACGCGGTGCCATCGCGTTCTTCATGTACGACATGGCTTTGCCAAAGCTTGTCGTAAAGGGTCTGTCCACCCATGACTCAAGTAACTTAATTAAATTTAAAATTATTACACATTGACAGGTTCTAGAATAGGATGCAGTTCAAGTTTCAACCCTGAATTTCCAGTTGATCAGGCAAAACCCGAGCAGCGCGAAAAGCGAAGCCATGCTGAACGTAAGGCTCGCGCCCAAAAAATCCCATAGATAACCGCTTATCAGCGCGCCGAAAGTGCCGCCAGCACCGAAGGTAAGGCTGGTATATAGCGCCTGCCCCTTGGCTTGATGCCTGCCGCGAAAGAAGTGGTGAATGGCCGCTATCGCTGCGGCGTGATAAGCGCCGAAAGTCGCGGCATGCAGGATCTGTGCGAATACAATAACGCCTAAGGAATCAACCAGCCAGCCGATCAGCAGAAAGCGGATGACTGCGAGCAAAAAACTCATACCGAGAATCTGCGGAAGTGAAAATCGATGCATGATGCGCGGCATACCGATGAAGACCGCGATTTCACAAATCACACCCACAGCCCATAGCCAGCCGATCGCGCCTTTGCTGTAGCCATGTGCCACAAGATAAAGCGAATAGAAAGTGTAAAACGGCCCATGCGCCGCCACCATCAGAAAGCATGCGACAAAAAGTGCGGCAACCTCGGGGCGCTTCAGGGTTTTCGATACCGGAAGTTTATCAGTGTGATCGATGGCCGTTTCGGCCTCAGGAATGTAGCTTGAAAAAATGAGAATTCCGGCAAGCGTCCCCAGCACCAGCCATAGCAGAACGCGCACTTCCGCCACGTCCAAGATATAGCCAATGCAAATGACAGCGAGGATGAAGCCGATGGAACCCCATAATCTCACTCGCCCGTATCTAGCGGTGCTGTCTCCCAGGTGGCTGAGGGTGGTTGCTTCCACCAGCGGCAGCGATGCGCTCCAGAAGAAGCTCAGGAGCGCCATGACTCCAAACATCCACCAGAAGCTCTTGCCGAGAAAAACGCCAAAATAACTTGCGAGACTCAATGCTGCGGCAATGCGAACAATGCCCACGCGTTTTCCACCGCTATCCGCCATCCAGCCCCAAAGGGTGGGTGCAAAAATGCGCGTCACCATCAGCAGCGACATCAATACACCGATTTCAGACGCACTGAAATCTAGCGATTTAAGGTACAGGCTCCAGTATGGGGAAAACGCGCCGACGAAAGCGAAATAAAAAAAGTAGAAGCTGGAGAGACGCCAGTATGGAAATCTCGGCATGTGCACAAAATGCACGCTTCAGTTTTGGCCGCGCTTCAAATATTCAAGCCAGGGTTTCCAGTAATACCTGTGCCAGCCCCGCGTTACCCCTCGCAAATCATGTTCCGGGACGTTCACGTGAACCAGATCGATCCGCGCGCCACGCCCGGTCCTGCTAAACATTAAGATCACTACTGAATCAGCATCCGTTTTCTTCCACCTTCGCGAGCGCCACGATTGAACAACAAGTCTTTTCCGGACAATCAGAAGATTCCGTCCGGAAAGCATACCGTTAAAAGCAGTAAATCTTTTGCCGACTACTTTGCTGGTGGATACCTTACTGCCGACAATCGCAGTGTGCTTTCTGGAGCTGAGGTATGCGTCAAATAGATTGTTGGGCGTAGCATCAAATTGTACCGACTGCCTGATAATATTCATCAGGCCTCATCCGGATCCGGATTGTTTTTGTGCAAGGCTTTGCCGCTTGAGTTCGCGCTTTTGCCGGCTTTTGACGGGATTACTGGCGTCGGACACTTAACATCGGCATTTTGCGCGCGGTGGCGCAGCGCATGATCCATCAGTACTAGCGCCAGCATGGCTTCGGCGATGGGAGTGGCGCGAATGCCGACGCACGGGTCGTGACGGCCATGTGTTTCGACGATGGTGGGCTTGCCTTGTTTGTCGATGGAACGCCGTGGCAAGCGGATGCTCGAAGTAGGCTTCACTGCGATGTTGACCACGATATCCTGGCCGGTGGAAATTCCGCCGAGAATTCCACCAGCATTGTTACTCAGAAAACCCTGAGGCGTCATTTCATCAGAATGCTCGCTGCCGCTTTGTTTGACCGAATTGAAGCCCGCACCGATTTCCACTGCTTTCACGGCATTGATGCTCATCATCGCATAGGCGATCTCAGCATCCAGCTTGTCGTACACCGGCTCGCCCCAGCCCACCGGTACGTGCTCAGCGATCGTCGTAATTCTTGCGCCGCAGGAATCGCCGGATTTCCTGAGCTTGTCCATGAATTCCTCAAGCTGCGGCACCATGTTTTCATCGGCCGCAAAAAACGGATTGCTGTTCACAACGTTCCAGCTTTTGAACGGGATCTCGATCGCCCCCAGCTGTGACAGGTAGCCGCGGATTACCACACCGCATATTTCACTCAGCCATTTCCTGGCAATCGCAGCCGCCGCGACGCGCACTGCTGTCTCGCGCGCCGACTGTCTGCCCCCGCCGCGGTAATCTCGAATGCCGTATTTTTGCCAGTATGTGTAATCGGCATGCCCGGGGCGGAAAGTGTCCATGATATTTCCATAATCTTTACTCCGCGCATCTTCATTGCGGATCAAGAGCGCAATCGGAGTACCGGTAGTCTTTCCTTCAAACACCCCGGAGAGGATTTCCACCGTGTCCGATTCCCGGCGCTGCGAGACATAGCGCGACGTGCCAGGCTTGCGCCGATCTAATTCTTTCTGAATGTCTTCGGCAGAAAGCACCAGCCCGGGAGGGCATCCATCCACCACGCAGCCTATCGCCGGCCCGTGGGATTCGCCGAAGGAAGTCACGCAGAAAAGTCGTCCTAAGGTATTACCTGACATGATGTTTTGTGGAAAAAAATTCCGCTAAAGTTTAACATATTCTTTTCGTCTCTCGTCGGACTGGCGATGCCTTCCAAGAACGATCCGGATAAACTTAAGGGTCCCGGCGGATTGAGTCTGCGGCAGATTCACGAACAAGTGAAGCGTAGCGTCGAGCATGATCGCCAAGCGGCAAAAACCGACAACAAACTTGCACAAAAGCAAAACCGTTGGCAGCGTTTTGTACGATACGTGTGGGACAGAAAATCAAAATAAAGGAAGCGTTGATGGCCGCCGGCGCTAACATCACATGGCGCAATAGGGTAAAAAGTTATTTAAGCTTGTAGGCTTCGTGCCAAAGGTAATAAGCCAACGCACCCGCGATTAATAGCGCCAATACGCTCACCCACATGGGAATCACCAAGCTGTTCACGGTGACCTCCCAGCCAAAAACAAGCCTCAAAAAATGCGCTATCGCTACCAGAATAAAAATTGCCACAGCCATATTAATAGATGGTTTCATGCGCTTTTACTATATAAATTCATGCACGAGTCAGGTTTTTGATCATTTCCAATCCCCAGCTGACCCCGAATCCGGTGATGTCTGATGCCACCGCACCTAAACCCCCTTTGCAGCTGCTTGCCGACAAGTCGACATGCACCCACGGCCTGTCGTCGACGAAGCGTTTCAGGAAACGTCCTGCAAGTATGTGGTCCGCCTCAGCATCAAGGGTACACTGCTTAACGTCGGCTATCTTGCTATCCAGCGCCTGCTCGTAATCCTCATCCAGGGGAAACGCACATAGCCTTTCGCCGCATGCCTTGCCCGCGATGACCGCCTGTGCGAGCAGCTCCTCGCGATTGCTTAGCACACCAGAATAGCGCTCGCCCAGCGCCACCGCCATGCTGCCGGTAAGAGTCGCAAAGTCTATGATCAATGAAGGCCTGGCTCTTGCTGCCATCGTCAGGGCGTCCGCAAGGACCATGCGCCCCTCAGCGTCGGTATGCACGATTTCGATGGTAGTCCCGTTCAGCGCTTTTACGACTTCGTTTTGCTTGTAGGCCTTGGGACCGATGTGATTCTGCGCAATAGCAAGCCAGCAGTCGATATTTGCCGGCAGTTTCGTCCGAGTCGCGGCAAGCAGGATCCCCAGGCACACCGCCGAGCCGTTCATGTCTTCGTGCATACCGTGCATGGAGCGGGCAGATTTGAGGTTGTGTCCGCCGGTATCGAAGCAGATCCCCTTGCCCACCAGCGCCAACGATTGCTTTGCGAGACTGTAGCGATATCGCAAATGCACGATCGCAGCGTCCTCCTCAAAACTCCCCTGCGCAACCGCAACAAATGCTCCTGCTCCCATTCTGCGCAGCTTTTTCAAACTGAATTCCTCATGCATCCAGCCACAGTCTTTAGCGATTTTCCTGATGCGCTCGCGATACAGCTTCGGAGTAAGTTCGTTGGGAGGTAGAATGGTGAGCTCACGGCACAATAAGTTGCCTTCTGCTTGTGCCCGCAGCGTATCAAGATCGGCGCTTTCGGGACAGCCATAAAGCGTAATCTTAGCAAGCAGTCTGGGTTGCGGTTTATTTTTTCTCTGCGGCAGCTCGCCTCCGTTTACCCACCCTACATACACCGCGAGCGGCCCCGCCATGCCGCGTTCGTCGTGGTTTCCGTGAACAGAGATAGTAAGCGTTCTCGGATTTTCCTCAAGCAGCAGTTGCACTGCTTTGCGTAACAGTGTGTGACGTTCGAACATGGACTTGAAGGAATCGAGCATTACCCATGCGGCCAACCCGCCGTGCGGAAGCGTAGCGCATAGCGGAGCTTCGGCGAGTTGTGAAACTTTCATGGCCCGGCGCTTCATCAATGTACGTAATGCTTCCAATCCGGGTAAAACCGGGAGCTGTTTGCTTCTCGGCAATACGAATAGAACGTGGGAAGTCTTTACGAGCGCAGTTTTGGACAGGATCGATGCGTGCGTCTCAAGTTTGGCCAGCATGGACACCTTAATGCGGTAAAATAAAAACGATTGCCGGATTATAACCAAGCTACAGGCGTTCAAACCAAAAGATTTTCATGTCAGTTGCCCGCCAACCGCCTTTGGCTTACGCTTTTGAAGCATGCGCCAGTACCTCGACTTAATGCAGCACATCCTAGATCACGGTGTGCAGAAGAATGACCGCACCGGCACCGGCACCCTGAGTGTTTTCGGCCATCAACTAAGGTTCGACCTCAACGCCGGATTTCCACTCCTCACCACCAAAAAAATTCATCTGAAATCGGTCATTCATGAGTTGCTGTGGTTTCTCAAAGGCGAAACCAACATCAATTACCTCAAGAAAAATGGCGTCAGTATTTGGGATGAATGGGCGGACGAAAAAGGCAACCTCGGTCCGGTTTACGGTTACCAGTGGCGTTCCTGGCCCGCTCCTGACGGACGGCACATTGACCAGATTGCCAATGTAATAGAGGAAATCCGGAGAAATCCGGATTCCAGAAGGCTGGTAGTTTCGGCCTGGAACGTGGCGGACCTGGACAAAATGGCGCTTCTGCCTTGTCACGCGTTTTTCCAATTTTACGTTCTGCGGAACAGGCTTTCCTGCCAACTTTACCAGCGCAGTGCCGACGTGTTTCTAGGCGTACCTTTCAATATTGCTTCCTATGCGCTACTAACTTTGATGATGGCCCACATATGCAAGCTCGAATCCGGCGAATTCATCCACACCTTTGGCGACGCCCATTTGTATCTTAACCATCTGCAACAAGCCCGGGAACAGTTGTCGCGGCAGCCAAAGAAACTGCCAGTGATGCGCATCAAACGGTCAATCAGCGATATAAATGAGTTCAATTACGAGGATTTCAGCCTAGAAGGATACGAGCCTTACCCAGCAATCAAAGCACCGATCGCCGTCTAGGGCCGCTGAGAAGGCCGTAAATTATTGCCGAACCGCTGCGACAGCGTCGCATCGATGAATTTTGGATATGCTGCTTCGCATAAGCATTGTCTTTCGCCATACATCTAAATTTTAACCACCAAGGCGTTCTTCACCGAAACCACCCCGCGAATACCTGATGCTATGCGTCCGGCCTTTTTTACTTGACTTTCGTCTTCGGCGAATCCACTCAACAGGACGTGGCCGCGGTAGGTTTCCACGCTCACGTCCAGCAATTTAATGTCCGGGTCCTCGAGCAAGGCGGCCTTGATCTTGGCCGTGATTAAATCGTCTTCCAGCGAACGTTCCGCTTTTGCCCGATGTACAGCAATTTCCGCGGCAGCATACTCATTCAAATCTAGTTTCCCGTCGTGATCCGTATCCACATCGGTAAATACCCGCAATAAATCCTTCCGGCCTTTCAATTCTTTTTTGCTTAAATAGCCATCGCCATTAGTATCGTATTTCTTAAACGCCGCCAGAATGTTAGCGTTTACTTGCGCCGGCTGATCCTCGGCATATGCCGACACGCACGCCAGAAAGACAAGCGCCACAGCGGTTTCGTAAGTACTCCTACTCATGAATTGTCCTTTAATTGTTCCTGCTCCGGTCGAAGCATTTAAGGTTTTCCGGAATAAAGACGCGCAGACCTCATGCCAGCAAATCAATTGCCATATAAAACAAGAAGGTGGGCTTAAGCCGGGCGGAGAAGTTACGGGCATTTATGTCACCCGCTGACGACGGCAACTAGCGGCGAACTTTTATCCTTTTGATCTACCGCTGCTTTGACAGTCTTTAACAGACGACAACGGCGAGACTTTTAGGGCTTGCCGCTTTTGAACAAATGCGGATCAAGTGCGTGTCGTTTGAGCAGCTTGTAGAACTCGGTTCGATTACGCTTTGCCAAGCGCGCCGCTTGAGTGACATTGCCGCTGGTAATTTTTAGCAGCTGCGCCAAATATTCGCGTTCAAACTGTTTCTTTGCGTCAGCAAGCGACGAATACCCGCCCTCTTCGTCCCCGTGCAGCGCCTTCTGCACCAATGTCACCGGCACAATTGGGGTGGTACACAGCGCTACCGCTTGTTCTACAACATTCAACAGCTGTCGGACATTGCCCGGCCAAGGCGCGCTCACGAGTTGTTCCAGGGCCTCGGGGGCAAAGCCGTTTATATTCTTATTGTATTTTGCACTTAACGTTTTGAGAAAATGGCCGGCAAGCAGCGGGATGTCTTCGCGACGCGCGGAGAGCGGCGGTATCTTTAGTGATACCACATTCAGTCGGTAATAGAGGTCTTCGCGGAATTTCCCCGCTTCCATCTGGTCTTCCAGCGTGTGGTGGGTCGCGGAAATAATTCTGACATCAACCGCAATCGACTGCGTGGAACCGACGGGGCGCAATTGTTTTTCCTGGAGCACCCGCAGCAGCTTTACCTGCAGAGCCAGCGGCATGTCGCCGATTTCATCCAAGAACAGCGTGCCCCCGTTTGCCGCCTGGAACAATCCTTTGCGGTCCTGGGTTGCTCCGGTAAAAGAACCTTTCGTATAACCGAATAGCTCGGACTCTAAGAGATTTTCCGGTATCGCGCCGCAGTTAATTGCGACAAACGGTTTGCTGCTTCTCGAGCTCGCTAGATGAATGGCGTTTGCCAGCAATTCCTTGCCGGTGCCGCTTTCTCCATGAATCAATACGCTGGCATCGCTCTCTGCAACCAGACGTGCTTGGGAGAGCACATCTTCCATGACTGGGCTGCGCGTAAGCAATTCCTTTCTCCACGTACTGTCTTTCTCGCCAGGATTAACCCCGGTAGCGCCGCCAAGTTTGATTGCCGCTTCCACCTGGCTAAGCAACGCCTTGCTTTCAAACGGCTTGGTAAGGAACCCAAAAACACCGCGCTTGGTGGCATCGACCGCATCGGGGATTGAGCCGTGCGCGGTCAGAATAACAACTGGAAGCGTCGGGTTGGTTTTGTGAATGGCGTCGAACAATGTCATGCCGTCCATGCCACCCATGCGCAAATCGGTAATCACCACATTGGGCATAGAAACAGTAAGTCTGGCAAGCGCCTGTTCGCCGCTCTCGACCGATTCCACTTCATAGCCGGAAGCATTGAGCCTCATTGAAATTAGGCGCAACAAGCCAGGATCATCGTCCACCAACAAAATGTGCGGTTTGGAATAGCTCATCTCGTTATAACGGGTTGCGACTGCTGACGCTCAATTATACTTTTTTCAATCCCTTTCAGAGCTTCGAGTTTTTGCTCCAGTTCTTCACTTCGGCTCTGTTCGGCTTTTAGCTTGTCTTTCAACTCGTCGAGCTTTTGGACTTGCTCTTCGTTGCGGCTTTGTTCGGCTTTCATCTTTTCTTCCTGCCGCTTGTTCTCGCTTACATAGGTGGACAGCAGCAGGGCGAAATCTTTAACTTGGGAAGTATCACTTGTCTTGTTCGCGAGAAATTCTCTAATCAGGGCGAGCGCCTTAGAATTGTCCTTGAAGCTGGTGTTAGGCAAACTCAACAAAAGCGCAAGCTGCAGTCGGCTGTCGTTATTTTTTGTCTGGACATATGCCTGATTAATTGCCAGGTACTCTTTTTTCAGTTCGTCACCGGATATGTTTGTGACGTGATGATAATAAGCCAGATAGCCATCGACGCTATTGGGTTTTTCGAAGGGCTGAGGCGCAGTAGTGGGCTGCGGGCCTTTTACAGTGGTGCAGGCGCACATAATTAAACCACAAAACAGCAGCGCCATTTTTTCAAGAAGTCTGCCCTCGGGTCTCATTCGCCGGCCCGTCTGCACGGCAAAGTAACTCGGAAATGCGCCCCGCCATTTTCGTCATCAAGAATTTCAATGCTTCCACCGTGAGCGACAACGTGCTCCTTGGTAATCGCCAAGCCCAGGCCGGTGCCTTTCACATGGCTTCCGGATACATGCGCGCCCTGGAAAAATTCGTCAAATACCCGGCTTTTCTCGTCCTCCGTGATGCCCGGTCCGCTGTCGATAACATCCAACAGCAGCACTTTATCATCTCGCTCAAGATGGACTTGTATGGCTCCGTTCGCAGGAGAAAATTTGATCGCATTGGAGAGCAAATTATCCACTATCACTCTCAGTTTTTCCTCATCGCCAAGAACTGAAGTCTCGCAGCAGCGTGTATTTAACTCTAGACCTTTTGCCACCAGCGCCAGCTTCTGGTCTGCCGCTACCTTGTCAATAATCGTTTTCAGGTTTACCGGCTTGAGGTCGAGCGCGGAATTGCGAAACTTGCTGGTTTGGTAGCTCAATAAATCTTCGATCAGCGTCTGCAACTGTATGCTACTTGTACGAAGGATTTCGGCGATCTCCCGTTGCTCCCCCGTCAATTTACCCCCAATCTCGTCACTCAGCAATTCGCTGCCCTCACGAACCGCGGTAAGCGGCGTCTTTAATTCATGAGAGATTTGGCGCAAGAAGCGTGTTTTTTGTTGTTCAAGTTCGATCAGCCGCGTCCTCAGCCAATCCAGCCTTTGGCCCAGATTTTTAAGGTCTTGTGGCCCACTAACCTCGATCGGGGAAGAGAATTGTTCGCTGCCAAGCTTGCGGATCGCGCTATCCAGCTGTCGAATTGGACGCGCAATCAAAATCGTGAAACCCACCGCGAGCAGCACGGCGATCGGAACCGAGGCCAGAACCTGCCATAGCAAAATCCTTTGCGCCTCGTATGCTGTCCGCTGCAGCACGTTAACCTCGCGATCTATTAGCAGATTGCTCTGGGCGACGATCGACTGCGCTAGATCCGAGAGCAGCACGTACTCGACCACCATGGGCTTGCTATTACGTGGGTCCCGTGGATTTTTTTGCACGTTCGCAAATAGCTTCTGCTCCCGCTCTACTAGCTCATCCAATTTTTTCCTTTGTTCCTCCTCGAGCGGCAAGCGACTAAGTTCTCTTCCCGTCTCGCGGAAGCTCCGGTGAGTATTGGCATAATCGTCAAGCAGGCTCTCGTCACCTAGAATGACAAATTGGCGTATGGTCCGCTCCATCTGCGTAAGTTGTTCCACGAGGATGCGGCTCCCCTGCGTCGCTTGTACTGCCTGATACACGGCTGTCTGGCTTTGATTAGCGAGCCGGTCTACGTAGACTGCGGCATTAAAAAACGCGTAAAACAAAGGGAGCGATACTAGCGCGAATCCCATTAATATCAGCTGCAAAAACGATTTCGGATAATAGATCTTCACTGAAGCGCCTGCGGTCCTGATTTATAATGCATGGATCCTCAATATGCTTTGCTAAATACGATAGCATAACCATGCTACACGGCACTGCTACGGCATCCTCGTCTTATTTCCGCAAACCGGGCAAACATATTTCCATTATCGCCGCCATGTCGAGAAACCGCGTGATCGGCCAAGGGAACCGCATACCTTGGCGACTGCCTAGCGAACTGCAACTGTTCAAGAAAATTACCATGGGACATCACATAATTATGGGGCGCAAGACGTACGAGTCACTCAACCGCGTGCTGCCCGGGCGAACCATGGTGATAGTCACCCGCAACCCGAATTACAAAGTTGCAGGTGCGTTGGTGGTAAATTCGTTGCAAAAAGCGATTTCAGCTTGCGATTCCGATGATGAAATTTTTATCATCGGCGGCGCAAATTTATTTGAACTGGCGCTGCCTATCGCCGACCGTATATACCTCACCACGGTTCAAGCAGAAATAGTGGGCGACACAGTCATGCCGGATTTCGACTTGACAGGATGGAAGCAAATATCTACCCAAGTATTCAAAGCCGACGAAAAAAACCCTTACGACTTCCATTTTGCCGTTTATGAAAAAGCCTGAAGTGATTGCGCAAATGAAAAGCGGATTACGCCACTTGCCGTAATCCGCTCACCGCGCAATCGGCTAAATTACGATTACTGCCGGTAATGGAAAGCCATTGAAATTGCTGGCATAAGAACTGGTGTAAGCGCCTGCGTTGGGAATGTAGATGTAGTCCCCATCTTGGACGTCTTCCGGCAGCATGTGGTCGCGCATCAGCACATCCATAGAATCACACGTCGGTCCGGCCACTACCCACGGGATAAGCCTGCCTTTGCGGTCTGTGCGGACCTCATAAATCAAACCTTCCTGCGTCTCGATGATGCCGCCAAATACGCCGGCATCCCAATACATCCAGCGTTTGCCAGCGCGAGTCGCAGTTCCAGTAACGCGGCACACGAAGTACGCCGCGTCACTTACCAAGTACCGCCCCGGCTCGGCCATGATGCGAATGCTGTCCGAGACGCGGGCTATTGCTTCGTTCACCACCTCGGCTATGATCTCGATAGAAGGTATGGGTTTAACGTGGCGCACCGGATAGCCGCCGCCGATGTTCAAAAGGCGCGGATTGAGGCCTGCCACCCGCATTTCCTGGAATATGTTGAGCGCGCTCTCTATGCCGACCCTCCAGTTTTGAGGGTTGCGGCACTGCGAGCCAACGTGGAAAGTGACACCGGCAAGATCAGCGTTCATCTCCGCAGCGGTCCTGATGATTTCCCGAACTTCCACTGGGTGTGCGCCGAATTTACCCGAAAGCGGCCAGTCGCTACCGATGTTCGGGGTATCAATTCGCAAATACAGCCTGGCATCGGGCTTGACGGATACAATTTTGCGTAACTCTTCTACGCTGTCCAGCACAAACCATTCGACCCCCTTGGCTGCCGCGTACCGTATAAACTCGCGCGACTTTATCGGGTTGCTATAATAAATTTCTCGTGCGTCCACCCGCAGACCGAGCAGGAGATCAAGCTCCGCGATGGAAGCGATTTCAAATCCGGCGCCTTCCTCGATCAGGGTCTTCAGCACTTGCGGATGAGGATTGGCTTTCACCGCGTAATGCGGATGCACGCGCGGCATGGCATTTTTGAAACGACGGATTTTGTTGCGGACAATGCTGGAATCAACTAGCAGAAACGGTTTGCTGTAACCCTTCTCCAAGGCACGCCGGACATGTTCAAAGTCCAGGCTGATTTCCGGGTGAGTATCGAATATATTTTCGTGTTTGACTCTTCGTCGTACGGCAGTGCGCATTTGCATCTAAATCTCCTTCAGGCGAGGCGCTACGTAACAGGAATATGTATGTTAACAAGACCACCAAAAGCCACGCTGAAGTATTTCCCGTTGCTTGTCATGATGACCTCCTATATAGAGCCAGGCGCTGTGCTACAAAAAAGCCGCAAATTATACCCCCCTCTTCGGGGGGCGCAAGACAAATTTTGTCCAAGCGAAACTTTTTCGAATACTAGGTGCGGGATTAAGAAATAGCAAGGAAAATTTTCACCAACTGCGTTACTGCAAGCGCGGCAGGAAACTCGGGGTCTCGGCGATTAAATTTTTGGCAGAGTCACGCCGTGCTGGCCTTGGTATTTGCCGCCACGGTCTTTGTAGGACGTAGCGCAGACCTCGTCCGACTCGAAGAAGATTACCTGTGCAACCCCTTCATTAGCATAGATTTTTGCTGGTAGGGGAGTCGTATTGGAAAACTCCAGCGTCACAAACCCCTCCCATTCCGGTTCCAGCGGCGTCACATTAACGATGATGCCGCAGCGGGCGTAAGTGGATTTGCCCAAGCACAATGTCAGCACATTGCGGGGGATACGGAAATACTCGACAGTGCGAGCCAACGCGAAGGAATTCGGCGGGATGATGCAAATTTCGCCTTCGATATCCACAAACGAATTAGCATCGAAATTTTTGGGGTCCACAATGGTGGTATTGATATTTGTGAAAAGCTTAAATTCATCGGAGCAGCGAATATCGTAGCCGTAACTTGACGTGCCGAAGGACACCACTTGATGGCCATTGACCTCCTTTACCTGGTTAGGCTCAAATGGTTCTATCATGCGGTGCTTTTCCGCCATGCGGCGAATCCATTTATCTGATTTTATGGACATAAGAACAAGTCGTTAGGTATTCTGAATCACTATCTTCGGGAACAGCGCGGTCCTGTCCTGCGCTTGTTCCGCGATTTTTAGCGCCACTCTCCGAGCAATAGTTCGGTAAGTCTCGCTGACGCTGCCGTCCGGATCGAATACCACTGTCGGTTTGCCTGAATCTGCCTGCTCACGAATGTTAATGTCAAGCGGGAGTGAACCCAGAAATTCCACGTTGTAATCCTTGCACATCTTTTCGCCGCCGCCCGCACCAAAAATGTGCTCCTCGTGGCCGCACTTCGAGCATACATGGGTACTCATGTTTTCCACGATGCCGATGATGGGTATGCCGACTTTCTCGAACATCTTGAGCCCTTTCCGCGCATCGAGCAGTGCTATGTCCTGCGGCGTAGTCACGATTATTGCGCCGGTCACCGGAACTTTCTGCGAGAGCGTCAGCTGAATGTCACCGGTACCCGGAGGAAGGTCCACCACCAGATAATCCAGCTCCCGCCAGCGGGTCTCCGTAAGCAGCTGCTCCAGTGCCTGTGTCACCATCGGCCCACGCCACACCATGGGCGTTTCCACGTCAATCAGAAACCCTATGGACATCGCCTGCAGCCCGTGAGCTTCCATAGGCTCCAGACTCTTGCCGTCGTGCGATTCCGGTCGCCCTTGTATGCCGAGCATGGTTGGCTGCGAAGGCCCATAAATGTCTGCATCCAGTATTCCTACCGTGGCGCCCTCCGCAGACAGTGCCAACGCCAGGTTGACCGCGGTAGTCGATTTTCCCACCCCGCCTTTGCCTGAGGCCACGGCGATGATGTTTTTGACGTTGGGGATGAGCTTCACACCGCGCTGTACGCTATGCGAGACGATTTTGGTGGTAACGTTCACACTGATATTGCCGATGCCCGGAAGGGTTTTAAGCTTGGCGATAACCTGCTTGCGAATCTGTTCGCTCACACTCTTCGCCGGATAACCGAGCGCAATCTCGAGCGACACCTCGTTGCCGTCAACCTTGACGTTCCTCGCCGACTTGCTGGAAATGAAATCCTTATGAGTGTAGGGATCTGCGATTTCCTTGAGTGCGGACTGAACCTGCTGCTCCGTAATTGCCATTAACTTTCCTGTAAACGATTGCGCTCGACGCTAATAAGAACTTAAGGAATTATACCTGTAGCGAATACTATTCGGGGCTATGCTTTGATACAATTCACTGTTTTAAGCTCTTTCCGGTCTTGTGACGCGTAAAATCCTGGTGACCTCCGCCCTGCCCTACGCCAACGGCGCGATCCACTTAGGGCACTTGGTCGAATACATCCAGACCGATATTTGGGTGCGTTTCCACAAAATGCAAGGGGATGAGTGCTACTACGTCTGTGCCGACGACACTCACGGCACGCCCATCATGCTGCGTGCGGATGCCGAAGGCATTAAGCCCGAAGCCCTGATTGAACGTATGCAAAGCGAGCACCTGCGGGATTTCAAGGGCTTTCATATCGACTTCGACAACTATTACTCGACTCACTCCCCGGAAACGCAGGAATACGCTAACGACATTTACACCAAGCTTAACAAAGCGGGGTTGATCGAAAAACGCGACGTCGAGCAGCTGTACGACCCGGTCAAGGAAATGTTTCTGCCTGACCGCTTCATCAAAGGCGAGTGTCCCAAGTGCCATGCAAACGATCAATACGGCGATGCTTGCGAAGTCTGCGGCTCGGCTTATTCGCCCACCGAATTGATCAATCCCTATTCGGCTGTCTCGGGCGCCAAGCCGGTAAAGAAAAAATCGGAGCACTATTTTTTCCGGCTCAGCAAATGCGAATCGTTCCTCAAGAGATGGACACAGTCCGGAGATCGCCTGCAGCCTGAAGCGGCAAATAAATTACAAGAATGGTTTTCGGCCGGCTTGCGCGACTGGGATATTTCCCGCGATGCGCCCTATTTCGGCTTTCCAATTCCCGGCACAGATAACAAAAAGTTTTTTTACGTCTGGCTCGATGCGCCCATAGGCTATATGGGGAGCTTCAAGAATCTTTGCCAGCGGGAAAACATAATCTTTGACGACTACTGGAAAAAGGATTCCAAGGCCGAGCTCTACCACTTCATCGGCAAGGATATTCTTTATTTCCACGCGCTGTTCTGGCCAGCAATGCTTGAATATTCCGGCTACCGCACGCCCTATAGGATTTTCGCCCATGGCTTTCTCACTGTTGACGGCGAGAAGATGTCGAAGAGCCGCGGCACCTTCATTACCGCGGAGAGCTACCTCAAGCAAGGCCTGAATCCCGAGTGGCTGCGTTATTACTACGCAACGAAACTGAATGGAACAATGGAAGACATTGATCTCAATCTCGAGGATTTCGTGGCGAGAGTGAACAGCGATTTGGTAGGAAAATACATCAACATTGCAGCTCGGACTGCGGGGTTTATCACAAAACAGTTTGGCGGCTTATTGTCACGCGATACGTTCACTGAAGACATGGAATTTCGGTATCGCACGACAAAAAAAGGGGAAATCAGACAGCGACGTGAAATTGTTGTCATTCGTGAGTATGGGAAAGGATTTGCAACCAGTATTCGAGACGCATATAACAACCGCGATTACGGCAAAGCAATTCGTGCAGTGATGCATGTCGCAGATATAGCTAACGAATTCATCGATAACTGGAAGCCGTGGGAAATTGCGAGGGATCCAGATAAAAAGGATGATCTTCAATGGGTCTGTTCTGTCGGTCTTGAACTATTTCGACTTCTAACCCTTTACCTCAAGCCGCTATTACCAACCCTTGCCGAACAAGCTGAAGTTTTCTTGAATGTAAAACCTCTCGCATGGTGCGATGTGAATAGTTCACTACCACCTAACCACAAAATTAATTCTTACGAACATCTCATGACTCGCCTCGACATAAAGCAGATTACTGCACTCGTTGAAGCCAACAAGGAAAGCCTGCAACCGACAGCTCAGGCTCACTCGCCGCAACGCCACGCACAACACCAGGAGAAGGCCGTGGAAACCAGCACGACATCAAGTACCGTCACCATTGACGACTTCAACAAGGTCGATCTGCGCATAGCGCGCATTATCAGCGCCGAGCAAGTGGTCGGCGCGGAGAAATTGCTCAGGCTCACGCTGGATGTGGGCGATGGTCAAACCCGCACGGTCTTCGCGGGAATCAAATCGGCCTACGAGCCCGAAAAACTAAAAGGCCGGCTCACGGTGATGGTAGCAAACCTCGCTCCGCGAAAAATGAAGTTCGGTGTCTCCGAAGGCATGGTGCTTGCCGCTTCGGGCACCGAACCGGGCTTCTATCTGCTTTCACCCGATTCCGGCGCCCAGCCGGGGATGAAGGTGAAGTGACCGCGTTGGAAGTCATTTCTTCACCGCTTACGGGCTCGCTCCTCGCTGCAGTTTCCTGGCTTGCGATCTCGGTTCTAGCTCTGATTCCCGCCGGCAATGCTTTGCTCGCCAGGCGGCTTGTCTTTCCACTTGGCGCGCTGGTGGGCCTTGCGCTTGCGGCATTCGGCCTCCAGGCAATATGGCTGGCCCCCCAACAAATGACTCTGCCACTCGGCCTTCCAGACCTGCCGTTTCATCTGCGCGTCGATCCGTTGGCTGGATTCTTCCTGATGCTGCTCGGTTCGGTTTCAGCGGGCATTTCGGTCTACGCCGCAGGTTATTTCCGCAGCGAAACCGCAGGCAGGCTTTCGCTTATCGGTCTCCAGTACCACGTGTTTCTCGCCAGCATGGCATTCGTAATCCTGGCCGACGACGCTTACTTGTTCATGGTTGCGTGGGAAACGATGGCGTTATCCTCATACTTCCTCGTCACGACTGACCATAAGCTGCCCGCGATCCGCAGTGCGGGTTTTCTGTATTTGCTGATTGCGCACATTGGCGCCATAGCGATCCTTCTCAGTTTCGGCGTAATGCATGGTGGTCACGGTGACTATTCTTTCAGCACGCTGCGTGCAGCACATCTCCAGCCGTTTTGGGCAACGGTAGCGTTTTTGCTGGCATTCTTTGGCTTCGGTGCGAAAGCAGGAATGATTCCGCTCCACGCATGGCTGCCGGAGGCGCATCCTGCCGCACCCTCCCCGGTCTCGGCGCTGATGAGCGGCATTATGCTCAAGACAGCGATCTACGGCATGGTGCGGGTGATTTACGATCTCATCGGCGGCGTGCGCTGGGAATGGGGAATGCTGGTATTGGCGATTGGCGCCGGCACCACGCTATTCGGCGTGCTTTATGCACTCATGCAGCACGATTTGAAGCGCCTGCTCGCCTATCACTCCGTCGAAAACATAGGCATCATCCTGCTCGGCCTTGGCATGTCGATGGTGTTTATCGGTTTCGGTCACCCCGTGGCGGGCGCACTCGGCCTGATCGCCGCGCTTTACCACACGCTCAACCATGCCGTGTTCAAGGGATTGTTGTTCCTCGGCGCGGGCTCGATCTTGCACTCCACCGGGCTTCGCAACCTGAACGACATGGGCGGTCTGATTCGCAACATGCCTAAGACTGCCTTCTACTTTCTCATCGGCGCTCTTGCTATCTCGGCGCTGCCGCCTTTGAACGGCTTTGTATCAGAATGGCTCACATTCCAGACCGCGCTGCAGGCGTCGGTTCTGGAGAACAGCGTAGTTAGAAGTCTCGTGCCGTTGTTCGCCGCGATGCTGGCGCTAGCCGGCGCGCTAACCGCGATGTGTTTTGTAAAGGTGTATGGGATTGCTTTCCTCGGCCAACCGCGGGAAGCAGAACATGCGGTAGGCACGCCGTCCGCCGACCATAGTGGCGACGCGGGCGCAATGGAACGCTTCGGCATGGCCTGGCTCGCTGCCAGCTGCTTCGTGCTGGGTCTGTTTCCAACCTCATTTCTGCTGATGCTTAACCGGATCTGCGCGCAACTGACCGGCCATGGCCTTTCCGACCAAGCGCTGGAGTCCAGCTGGCTCTGGCTCGTTCCCACATCCAGCGAGCAGGCAAGCTATTCGCCTATCATTTTCCTGGTTGTGATCATCGCCGTGACTTTGCTCACCTTTTTGCTGGTGCGCCATTTCTACCACGGCAGAGTGCGGTTCGCGGATCCGTGGGACTGCGGCTTTCCCGAGCAAACTTCGCGCATGCAGGACACCGCCGATGCGTTTGGTCAGCCTATCAGGCATGTGTTCGGTCCAATTTACCTGATGCAGCGTTACATGCCCGACCCCGACGATCCCGCGCCCAGGTTCTCACTCAAGATCGAAGACCGACATTGGTATTGGGTCTATTTGCCGGTGGCGAGGCTTGCAGAATATGTCTCGTCGAAAATTGCGCTATTGCAGCAAGGCAAGATCAGCATTTATCTGCTTTACAGCTTTTTCACCCTGATTGCGCTGCTGGTGTTCGTGCGATGACATATTTGCCCGGAATTGCGTTCCAGATCCTGCAGTCCATGTTCGTGGTGCTTGCAGCACCGCTGCTCGTGGGCTGGGCAAACCAGTGCCGGGCCTGGCTGCAGAACCGGTCGGCACCGAACATCCTGCTGCCGTACTACACGTTGGCGAAGTTATTCCACAAGGACGCAGTGATCGCACAAAATGCGTCGCCGTTATTTCGCATAACCCCCTATATCCTGTTTGGTTGCATGTGGCTGGCTGCAGGAATTGTTCCGGTACTCGCAACGGATCTGCCTTTTGCGCCAGCCGCCGATATCATCGCCTTGGTGGGGGTATTCGCTCTGGCAAGGGTGTTTTCGGCACTCGCCGCAATGGACATCGGCACTTCTTTCGGTGGCCTGGGCGCTCGGCGCGAGATGCTGATCGGCTTTTTAGCCGAGCCCGCAATGTTGATGACGCTGTTTACTGCCGCGTTTATTTCCGGCTCGACTCAGCTGACAACCATCGTCGAGACGCTGGCGCACCGAGAGTTTGCGATTTACCCGAGTCTTGCCTTCGCGGCGGTAGCCTTCCTCATGGTGCTGCTGGCCGAGAACGCCCGTATTCCGATCGACAATCCAACCACGCATCTCGAGCTCACCATGATTCACGAAGCAATGATCCTCGAGTACTCTGCTCGCCATCTGGCGCTGATCGAGTGGGCTGCCGCAATCAAGCTGTTCGCATACATGACCATCGGCATCGCGCTGTTCTTGCCATGGGGTATCGCCGAGGCCGGGGACTGGGCCGCGCTGCCGCTTGCGTTCACTGTGCTGGCGGTAAAGCTCTTCTTCGCTGGAGCCGGGCTCGCTGTGATCGAGACACTGCTCGCCAAGTTGCGGCTGTTCCTCGCCCCTGAGTTTCTTTCCACAGCTTTCCTGCTGGCGGTTCTGGGGATGTTGATCCACTTTTTGGTTCGCGGATGAGCCAGACCCTATCAAGCCAGTTTGTAAACCTGCTGGCCGCGCTTCTGCTGCTAATCGCATTCGCCATGCTTTCGCAGCGGCGCATTCTGACTCTGATCCGCCTGTTCGCGTGGCAGGGTACGGCGCTGGCGCTCTCGACTGTAATCGTCGCCTATTCTACCGCCCAGATTCACCTGTACTACTCGGCTGCGCTTACAGTGCTGCTGAAAGTGGTAATGATTCCCTGGGTGCTACACCGCTTGATTGACCGACTCCACGTTCGCTGGGACGTCGAGACCTTGATCAACATACCGACCACAATGCTGATCGGCATCGGACTAGCGATTTTCGCGTTTGCGCTCGCGGCGCCGATTTCGCAAATGGCGAACGCATTTACCAAGTCAACGCTGGGCATTGCGCTGGCGAGCGTGCTGCTGTCCTTCCTCATGATGATCGTGCGGCGCAAAGCCGTACCGCAGGTAATCGGATTTCTGGCGATGGAGAACGGCCTGTTTTTCGCGGCCACAAGCGCGACTTACGGCATGCCACTGGTGGTGGAACTCGGCGTTGCACTCGACGTCCTGGTCGGCACGTTTATCTTCGGTATTTTCTTCTTCCATATCCGCGAGCAGTTTGACAGCCTCGACATTCGGCATATGGAAAAACTGAAGGAGGATTGAAATGGAAATCGTGCTGGTTCTCGGCATTCCGCTCGCGGGTGGCGTTTTGCTCGCACTAGTGGGTCACAGGAGCTGGGCACCGGAGTTGAACTCGGTCATGAGTCTGTTGACCTTCGGAGCGGCGGCGCTGCTCACTGGTCGGGTCATTGCCAATGGCCCCATGGTGGCGATGGACGATCAGTTCTTCGTCGATTCGTTCAACGTTTTCTTGGTCGCGCTCACAGCTTTCGTTGCCTTTACCACGTCGGTGTTCTCGCGCCGTTACATGCGCATCGAGGAGCACCACGGCCGCGTGAACCCGGTTCGACTTCGCCTCTATCACAGCATGTACCAGTTGTTCTCCTTCACGATGGTGCTTTGCCTGCTTGCCAACAACGTCGGCATCCTGTGGGTGGCGTTGGAAGGCGCAACCCTCTCGACGGTGCTGCTGGTGAGTCTTTACCGCACACCCGCGAGCTTGGAAGCAGCGTGGAAATACTTCATCTTGTGCAGCGTCGGCATCGCGCAAGCACTGTTCGGAACCATACTGCTTTATTTCGCCGCAGAAAAAGTATTGGGGCCCGGCGGCACCTCGCTTTTGTGGACGCACTTGTACGAGGTACGACATCAGCTCGAGCCCACTGTGCTTTCGCTGGCTTTTGTGTTTTTGCTGGTGGGCTTTGGGACCAAAGTCGGGCTGGTTCCGCTTCACAACTGGCTGCCCGATGCGCACGCCGAGGGCCCAACACCGGTTTCAGCAGTGCTGTCGGGGCTCCTGCTCAACGTCGCCCTGTACGCTGTGGTGAGAAGCAAAGTCCTGGTTGACGGCGCCTTGGGGCGCAATTTTTCCGGCGGTCTATTAATGAGCTTCGGGTTATTGTCGGTCGTTGTGGCAGCCTTTTTCCTGTCGCGGCAGAAAGATATCAAGCGCATGTTCGCCTATTCTTCAATTGAGCATATGGGCATCATGACTTTCGCCTTCGGGATGGGAGGGCCGGTCGCGGCATTTGCTGGCCTGTTGCACATGACGGTGCACTCGCTCACTAAAAGCGCAATTTTCTTCACTGTTGGGCACGCCTCGCAGAGCACCGGCACTCAGATTATGGACCAGATCCGCGGCCTAATAGTACAAAGCCCGACCATTGGCTGGGGCCTCGCGGTAGGAAGTCTAGCGATCCTCGGCATGCCGCCTTTCGGGGTGTTCACCAGCGAATTCATGATGCTCACCACTGCAATGCACGAACACTCCTGGGCAACGCCATTCCTGCTGATTGCGCTAGGCGTCGCGTTTGCAGCAATTTTCGGCAAAGTACAGCCGATGGTATTCGGCGAGACTACCACCGGCCGCTTGCCACATCCTCCGGCGCTCGTACCCGTGTTCCTACACCTGGGGATCGTGTTGATGCTCGGCCTGTACATTCCGCCGTATCTCGTGAACTGGTACCGTCAGGCAGCGGCGCTGATTGGGTGAGAAGGGAATTCGGACGACGTGTCTGCGCATGTCGCCCGCCGCCGAACGCCAGCCACGCTGCATCGCGGCTGGCCGGAGAGATGCCAAATAGCTGGAAGGAGTCATGAATCATGGGATTTAAGGAATTGGGAATAAACGCGATGCCACTCCCAGGGGCCATGCCTGCATTCGGCGCATCGATTGACGCCGGCGAACTGCGCGCTCTGTGCGAAAAGGCCCGCTCACAGAAGGCGCGGCTGGTCGCCCTGTGGGGCAGTGACGAAATCCCGCGCGGCGGGGGGTACGCTTTGCATCTTGCCCTCGCCGCTCCTTCGGGATTGCTTTGGCTCACCGTGCCTCTTGCGCGCGAGCAAGCGCGCTACCCGGGGATCGCCGACATTTATTCGAGTGCCGACCGCATGCAGCGCGCCGCCTACGACCTTTTCGGTATTTACGCGCTTGACAACCACGATCGCCGCAAGTGGCTACGCCATGGCGCATGGCCCAGCGATGTGTTCCCGTTGCGCAAGGAGTTCAACATCGCCACTCGTTCCGCCGCCAAGGAGGACCAGTATCCGTTTATCAAGGTAGAAGGCGAAGGTGTGCACGAGATTCCGGTCGGACCTGTTCATGCCGGCACAATCGAGCCCGGGCACTTTCGTTTTTCCATTGTCGGGGAAAAAATTCTCCGTCTCGAGGAGCGGCTTGGTTACAAGCACAAGGGAATCGAAAAGCGCTTCGAGACCATGACGCTCGAAGAAGGTGCCAGGCTCGCAGGACGAATCAGCGGCGATTCAACCGTGGCCTATGCCTGGGCTTACGCCATGGCTGTCGAAGGAATCACCGGAGGAATCGAGCCTCCGCGCCGGGCACTGGCACTGCGTGGCATCCTGCTTGAGTTGGAGCGTATCGCCAATCACCTCGGAGACCTCGGCTACCTAGGTAACGACGTCGGGCTGTCGTTTGGTTTTTTCCAGTTCTGGCGCCTTAAGGAAGACTTGTTGCGGCTCAATGCGCGGCTGTTCGGTCACCGTTATTTGATGGACCTGATTGTCCCCGGAGGCGTTGCGAGAGATTTGTCACTCCCTGACGCAGATCTGCTGCTTAATCAGCTGGAAAAAATCCGAGTGGACGTTGCCACGCTCAAGTCTATCTATGACGAGCACGCCGGCGCGCAGGACCGATTCATCATGACCGGGAAAGTGTCTTCGGAACTTGCAGAAAAAATGGGGCTGACCGGATTCGCCGGCCGCGCCAGCGGCATTTTCCGTGACCTTCGCATAGATTATTCGATTCCACCGTATCAGGAACTCGGTGTGCAATTAGCGTCACACACTCGCGGTGACGTTGCCGCTCGCGTCTCGGTGCGGTTTGACGAGCTTGCTGAATCGATACGTCTGATCCATACGTTGGTGCGGCAGCTTCCGTCCGGAGAAATTCGGGCACCGCTCGCCGAAGCGGCCAGCGGCGCGGCCGGCATCGGTTGGGTAGAAGGCTGGCGCGGCGAAATATTGATTGCGCTGGAAGCTGGCGAAGACAACAGCGTGCACCGTTGTCACGCGCACGATCCTTCATGGCAAAACTGGCCGGTATTACAGCACGCAGTAATTGGAAACATTGTTCCCGATTTCCCGCTCATCAATAAATCCTTTAATTTAAGTTATAGCGGGCACGACTTGTAAGCATGTACCAGCTTCTAAAACAGATTGCAAAAACGGGCATCAAGACCGAAGCCGCACCGCGGACTGATGAGGCCTTGCGTCTCCTGCAGCAGCGCCTGCAGGAAGGAATTTTGAATTACTTGGGACGTGCGCTAGCCATCCGTCACGTGGATGCCGGCTCCTGCAATGGCTGCGAGCTCGAAATCCACGCCACAAACAGCCCCTACTACAACCTTGAGCGGCTCGGTATCAAGTTCGTGGCCAGCCCGCGTCATGCGGACATGCTGCTGGTAACCGGACCGGTATCGCGCCATATGGAAACGGCATTGAAGCGCACTTATCAAGCCACTCCCGATCCCAAGCTGGTGGTGGCAATCGGTGACTGCGGCTGCAACGGAGGTATTTTCGGCGAAAACTACGCAAGCTGCGGCAGCGTGGCAAATGTGATTCCTGTGGATGTTGCGGTGCCGGGCTGCCCTCCTTCGCCGCTTGCTATCATGCAGGGAATACTGACTGCGATCAGCAAATAATTCGGAGTGCCAAACATCAGAACCGAATTCCTACAGCGCAGCGCCTGTTTTATTTTAGCGAGATTGATTCGGCCAGGACTGCCCTGATCGCTTTCGAGGCAGTCTAACGCAAAGCTAAGCCGCCATCGAAGTTCGCGACGCTGAGGGAATCGGAGCCGCGCGAAAAGCGTGCAGCACGCTCAGCCGTGGTGGCCGGGTTGACCGATAAGACAGGAATCTGCTGTTACTTAATCGGAAGCTCATTGTACGATGGCAGATCGGCTGCCTGTTTGTACCATTCCGCTCTGGATGCGAAAAATATGTTCTGGGATGGCTCAATACCGGGGTGTTCATCGAGAGTTCCCGCTGGAACAACAACCACTGTTCCCGCCTTGTTTTTCCATGGCAACGATGAGCCGCACTTCTTACAGAATGACGTGGAAAAATATTTGGTTTTTTCGGGAAGGTAAACAGCTACCAGTTCCTTTCCTTTGGTCCACGAAAACTGTTCTGGCGAGACAAATAGATTGGCAGAATACGCACTACCGGTAAATTTCCTGCAGCGAGAGCAGTGACAATATTGAAATATTCCCATGTTCCCGGTGATTTCATATCTGACTTCACCGCACAGGCAGCTTCCATTAACCTTTTCTTTAAGCATCCTTTTTCTCCTGATAGCTAGCGATTCGAATAATTGGGCGCCGGCGACCGAAGCGCGCATCTATAACGACTGGACCGCCGAGAGCTCTCCTCGGCTGAGCAGCGCGGCAGTAAGCGCAAGGCCGCGGGTGCGCGTTCGCTGTAGGTCAAATGGTTCGATGCTTCGCTACCTCGAAAGGGCGCGAACAAAGTTCTCCGGGTCCTCAGGCGTGATCAACCACGGTCGATTGCTGACCCGCTCTATCCAGACCAAGCCGTCGGCGCGCGACACATACATCTGAACGATCCCGCGTTTGTCGCTCCAAAGCCAACCGAACCCGCCCCACAGCCCTCCCGCGCCGACTCGCATGCCCTTTCCTGCTTGCCGTAGGAGTTCTTCTTTGTTAATCAGGCGCACGCTGGCAATGTCCTCACGAGGTATGCGGCGACACTTGAGCGGCCAGATCACTTCGAGGGTGTCCGGAAATACAACAAAGCTGCTCGGGCGGAAGCGAAGCCAGATCCATGCGTAAATCAGGGCCAGAAGCACGCCCGGGGTCAGCAGAAGCCGATTTCCCAGTGCGACGCTCGCAAAGAACACGAGTGGCAAGAGAATGAGCGCAATCGTCAACGCCCGGATCATGGAAGACATCTTGGCCAATCGGAAGACCTGCGCTTTGACGTCCATCACTCCCCCGGCACGCGGCCACAGGCGGTACATCGAATCTCAAAAGACGAAATTCGAGGCACTAGTTCGGCTGCGCCTGCGCAGGCACGCCGATCGCGGGCCCAAACTCATAGACTCCTCCATCCGCCATCAGCGACAGAAACAGATGGCCATCTTTGATCGTGTACGACCGCACATACCCCCAGTCCTTGGCGATGCGATTATAGAGCGATTCAAGCGGGCACATTGCCCGCGTCGTAGCTAGCGGACCAAATTGAAGCTGATTTGGTCTAATGGATTTCCACGCTCCGTGCGCGCGGTTGCAATCAATGCGAACGCTCACAAGTCCGTCCGTCCTGAAAGCGACGGTGTACTTCGCGTTGTCGTCTGGCGTTAATGTTTTGTCGTCGCCGCCTTCGAATTTCACGAGCTGCCAGGCTGTGCCACCGAGTTCGGCCGCTGGTCTTCGCGGCGAAATCTGCGCGCGCGCGCTGCCGGTCGCGACTACCATCGCCAGGAGAAAAACGAACAAGAAAAACTTCGGATTTCGCATGTATCTACCTTTACCCGGATAGTTTGATTGCCGTGACGGAATGCGCTGGAAATGTTTGCTCCTAGTTTCCAACGCCGGCATCGCGCGTCCATCGCCGTGCGCTGGTGATGTTAACGCAAGGCGTGCTGCGTTGAAGCAGGTTAAGCGCACACTACGCCGCTACCCACACTCGGTCAACGCGGGGGGCTTTTAAGCGTTTCGTTCCCGCACATCACCCCTTGACGTCCGGTTTAGGCCGCCTAAAATTTCACGCATGCAAAGCGTGAAATCCGTAATCCGGCATGCGGATTAAATAATGGCGATCGTCACTAAGCATCTACGCATTCATGGCCGGGTACAAGGCGTGTTTTTCCGTGACTCCATGCGCCACAGGGCAGAAATGCTGGGCGTTACCGGCTGGGTGCGCAATTGCTTCGATATGAGCGTGGAAGCGATGGTACAGGGAGCGCCGGAAGCGCTTGATGCCATCATCGACTGGGCTCATCGCGGGCCCGAGTCGGCGCGAGTGGAGCGCGTCGACGTGGAGGATGGCAATGGAAATTTTACGCGCTTCGAGGTATTGCGCACGCGCTGACTTAGGGAACCTCTGAACAAGTCCCACGTGACCGCGACAGTTGCGGCGGAATTGGGCGCTCGCTGTGTCACGCTCCTTGGCTTCGTAGTCCGGGCTACCACCTTCGTCGCGCTTCGCGCAATCCTCCCAATTTCGCCAGCAACGCGCCTTACGCTGGACTTTTTCAGCGATTACTTAGTAGATGACCTCAACGTTTTCGGGAGCAAGCCATTCGCACAAATCGCGCAGCAAATTGTCATCGAGACTGACCCGCCATTCCTCGCCCAATTGCACTTCGCACACCGCTTGCGCGTTGTGATAGCGTATCGCGACCGGACACAATCCTTTCCGATAGGGGCCTAGCAGCGTCCGCAGCCTGGTTGCGCTTGCTTCCCCGTTGAGGCTGATGCGCATCACCCGCGCAAATTGGTTGCGCGCCGCAGTCAAGTCATAAAGCCTTTCGGCGGTGACTCGCAGGCCTCCCGAATAATCATCGCGAACAACTTTGCCCTCAACGATGAGCAACTGGTCTTCTTTCAGCAGTTCACGGTTTGCTTCGAACAATTCACTGAACACCACGGATTCGACCTGACTGCTGCCGTCATCCAGCGCCACGATTGCCATTCTCCCGCGACGCGTCTGCTGGATGCGCACGCTATGGATGATTCCGGCAAGCAGTACCGGCTGCTGTTGGAGCGTAATCTCACTTAAACGGATTTTCACGAAGCCCTCTACGCTTTTCCGATAGCCGGCAAATGGGTGGCCACTAAAATAAAAACCCAATGCCAATTTTTCATTTTGCAACCGTATCGGCTCCGGCCATTCCGGCACATCAACCAGCGCCATGTGCTGTGCGGCCGCTTTCTCTTCAAGTTCATTAAACAAGCTTACCTGATTGATTGAACGCTGCGCCTGTTCGGCGTTTTCCATGGCGATACCGACCGACGCAAGCAAGCTTGCGCGTCGTGGGTTAAGTGAATCAAATGCACCGGCGCGTATCAACGATTCAATGGCTCGCCGATTGACGACGCGTTTGTCTATGCGCCGGCAGAAATCAAACAAGTCGCAGAACGGTCCCTGCGTTTCACGCGTGCGCACAATTGCGGTGATCGCCGCCTCACCAGTACCCTTAACCGCGCCCAGTCCGTAGCGGATTTGCCGGTCACTGACGGGCTCGAAACGATAGCCGCTTAAATTGATATCCGGCGGGAGCAGCTCAAGACCGTTGGCAAGACAATCCTGGTAAAAAATCTGTACCTTGTCGGTGTCGTCCATTTCCGCAGATAGGGTTGCAGCCATGAAAGCCGCGGGGTAATGCGCCTTGAGGTAAGCAGTTTGATACGCAACCATGGCATAAGCCGCTGAATGCGACTTGTTGAAACCGTACTCGGCGAATTTTTCCATCAGTCCGAAAAGCTGCTCCGCTTGCCGAGTTCTGACGCCGTGCTTAACCGCGCCAAGGATAAAAATACTGCGGTGTTTGGCCATTTCGTCGGGTTTCTTCTTACCCATCGCGCGGCGCAGCAGGTCAGCCGAGCCCAGGCTGTAGCCGCCCAGCACTTGCGCGATCTGCATGACTTGTTCCTGGTAAACGATTACGCCGTAAGTAGGTTTAAGAACCGGCTCGAGCTCGGGGTGGAAATATTCCGGCCTTTCCACTCCGTGCTTGCGTTTGATGAAATCGTCCACCATCCCCGATTGCAGGGGCCCGGGGCGGTTCAGCGCCATCAAGGCAATCAGATCCTCAAAACAATCGGCCTTCAGCCGGCGCTCTAGATCTTTGGCACTTTTAGATTCTGACTGGAATACTGCGGTGGTGTTGCCCGACGCAAATATTTCATATGTAGGCTTGTCGTCGAGCGGCAAATTGTCGAGAGAAAAGTCCTTGAGTTCAGGTTTAAGCCGGCGCAGGTAGCGCACCGCCCAATCCAACACAGTGAGCGTGGTGAGGCCCAGAAAATCAAATTTGATGAGGCCGATTTGCTCGACGTCGTCCTTGTCAAACTGGCTTACCCCTGCATCCGACCCTTGCGCGACATAAATCGGGCAATAATCGGTAAGCTTGCCCGGTGCAATGAGAACACCGCCCGCGTGCATGCCGACGTTGCGTGTAAGGCCCTCGACACGCTCGGCGAGCGCAAGCAGTTCGCGGACTTCCTCTTCTTTCTGCTCTCGCTCCTTGAGTTGCGGTTCCATGGCACGCGCCATTTGCAGAGTGATGGTCTTTCCCGGTTGCACCGGAATGAGTTTTGCTACCTGATCGCAAAAGTTGTAAGGCAAATCCAGCACCCTTCCAACATCGCGCACCGCCGCTTTCGCCGCCATGGTACCAAACGTGGCAATCTGCGAAACACTGTCCGCGCCGAACCTTTGTTTTACGTAATCGATGACCTTTTCTCGGCCGTCTTGGCAGAAATCCACGTCGAAATCGGGCATGGACACCCGTTCGGGATTAAGGAAGCGCTCGAACAGGAGATCGTAGTGCAGCGGGTCCAGATCAGTGATCCCGAGCGCGTACGCCACCAGAGAGCCGGCTCCGGAACCGCGCCCTGGGCCGACCGGTACTCCGTTCTGCTTGGCCCAGTTGATGAAGTCTGCGACAATCAAAAAATAACCAGAATAGCCCATTTGCAGGATGGTGCGCGTTTCAAAATCAAGCCTCTTCTGATAAACCGGTGTTTGCTTCGCTCGCTGCGCGGCGTCGGGATAAAGCGTATCTAGCCGTCGCTTAAGCCCCACAAGCGCGCGCTCGCACAAATACTGGTCGAGGCTTAAATTGTTGGGCGTAGGAAATTGCGGAAGTCGGCTTGTTCCCAAGTCCATTTTCAAATTACAGCGCTTGGCGATTTCCACGCTGTTCGTGAGCGCTTCCGGAATGTCGGCAAACAACTCCGCCATCTCCACCTGGGACTTGAAATATTGCTGCTCAGTGAAAAGCCTGGGGCGTCTCGGATCGCCTAGGATGTAGCCTTCAGCGATGCATACCCTGGCTTCATGCGCCTTGAAGTCGCCCGCTTCAAGAAACTGTATAGGGTGAGTGGCCACTATAGGCAGGTTCAGGCCCGACGCGAGTTCGATTGCTCGCTGAACATAATGCTCGGAATGTTGAGTTCCTGCCCGCTGGAGTTCAATGTAAAAGCGCTGCGGGAACAGCGCCGCCCATTCGCCCGCCAACGCCTGCGCGTGCTTGCCGTTGCCTTGAAGGAGTGCCGCGCCGATGTCGCCAAGCTGTGCACCCGAAAGTGCGATCAGCCCTTCTGTGCCGGCTTCAGTGAGCCAGCTTTTTCTGATTTCGGCGCGACCTCGGTGCTGATTGGTGCGGTAAGCTCGCGAAAGAAGCCGACACAAATGCAGGTAACCTTGGTGTGATTGGCACAACAGCAGCAGGCGAAATGGCTGGTCGCGGTCAGTTTCGTTGGTCAACCATACGTCGCAACCGGTAACCGGTTTGATTCCGGACTTGCGCGCCGCCTGATAAAACTTCACCATGCCAAAAACGTTGTTAAGGTCGGTAAGCGCGAGCGCTGGCATACGGTCTTCAGAGGCTTTGCGGACCGCTTCGTCAAGGCGCACGATACCGTCAACAATTGAATATTCGCTGTGCAAACGCAGGTGTACGAAAGCGGGCTGAGGCATGGTGATATAATGCAGTTCGAGTTGAGATTTTACCACCAACCCGACGCAACGAAACCCCGAGTTCATTTCCCGAGATGAAAAACTCTTGCGCGATATTGGTGTTAGTGTCGCTACTTGCGGCATGCGCACAAGAGCCGCCCAAGCCGGCGCAAACCCCGAATGTCAATTTGTCGGGTTTTCCAAGGAGTTTTCAGGACGGATACCGCGACGGCTGCACCACTGCCCAATCAATGCTCGCCACCAAAGACCAAACTCGTTACAAGTCCGATGTGCAGTATGCGACAGGCTGGCAGGACGGCTATAGCGCTTGCAGAAATAGATAAGGAACCTCTGATTTTAATACCGCGCGCTTGCGACAATGGCTTTCCGGTATCGCGCCGCAGCTGGACCCTAGCCGGGGTGCAATTCGAAGCGAGGAGCGCAGGGACGCAGATGCCGCATTTTGCGGGCAACGCATTCCGTGCAGAATTTGATCAGAGGTTCCGTCAGTACAATCGCGTAACCCGGTAGCCGCGGCTTTGCAGCAAGCTCAAGACGCCCCTGTCCCCGTATAGGTGCAGTGCCCCGATGGCGATAAAGGCCGCGCCCTCAGCGAGTCGCGGCTGCATGCGCTCGGCCATGCGCATGTTCCGGTTATAGAGCACCCGCTGTAGGAACGCGTCATTCAGGGTCTTATCTGCCTCGTCTTCCAGCATGCTGTTGTTGATTTCCCACATCGCACCAAGGTCGCGCTTAAGATATGCCTTGATGGATTTTTCTACCAATCCGGGAATCATATCGTGGTGCTCCACGGCCTCTTTGAGTAAGCCTATTTGAACCTCCATTGACAGGCCGTCAAAAACTGCAATCTGCTCTTCAATACTCTCCAGCTGATACACGGACTTGTGCTGCTCCAGCGCCTGCTGATACAGCACATCATCCACTATGGCACCCTGCCGCTCCTTAGGCAGAACCAGCGTGAGCATCAGTGCCCAGGGTTTGAATCTCGCAGTAAGCTCGCTCGGCATGCCATATTCTTCAAGCATCACCTTAGTAGTCTGGGTGTACAAGGGTTCGCCAAGAAGTACCTTGAGATCGCTCCCGTCGTCTCGCAGCATCGAAGCAGTAAATTTCTCGGTACTCGTCTCGTCAATAATCATTTCCATGGTGAAACTTTTGCTGCGCATAAAGGTTTTTTCGACCAGTGCCGGGAAATTGGTGAGGCGTGCGTCGTCAAGATGGATGGTTCCGAAAATGTAGCTCGGCTGGGTATCGGCCCTTTCAACTTTCCACAGCAAACCTTTGGAAAATTCTGCGGTGCCATCGCCTGCAAAGGCAAAACCCGCCGCTAGAACAAGCAAACAACCGAAAGCGACGCTAGCCAGTTTTTTCATGTTGTTGATCACCGTAAGAGAGGTGGGTTACATTGCACCAATTCCGAAGACCTGATGCAGTAAATAATCGCACATATTGCTGCCAAAGCGAAACCATGAAAGCAAGCGACTCCATTTACCACAATATCAGCGGCATCCGATACCACTTGCGCACATGGGGGGTCCCTGGCAATCCGCAACTATTCCTGTTGCATGGCTGGATGGATGTTTCGGCATCATTTCAGTTTCTGGTCGATGCATTAAGCGAGAAGTGGCGGGTCATCGCCCCTGACTGGCGCGGTTTTGGCCTCTCTGAATGGAACCAAGGAAGTTACTGGTTCCAGGATTACTTGGCGGATCTCGATGTGCTTGTCAGTTCCTACAGCCCGGATGCGCCAGTCAATTTGGTCGGACACAGCCTTGGAGGAAGCGTGGCTTGCATTTATGGTGGCGTTAAGCCGCAGCGGGTAAGGCGCATCATTTCCCTGGAAGGTTTTGGGATCCCGCGCAGCATCCCGGCTGAAGCGCCGCGGCATTACGCGAGGTGGCTGGCAGAGCTTTCTAGCCCGCCGCAATTCAAGCCATACGCCTCATTTGCGGAAGTCGCGCAGCGACTGAAGGAAAACAATCCGCGCATCACGGATAACCAGGCGGCTTTCCTCGCTCGGCACTGGGCAAAACAAAGTAATTCAGGCAAAGTGGAATTGCTGAGTGATCCCAAGCACAAAATCGTTAATGCGGTACTTTACCGATTGGAAGAGGCAATGGCCTGCTGGAAAAACGTCACCGCTCCAGTGTTATGGGTCGCCGGAACGGATTCCCGGATCCGGGACTGGTTAAAAGACAGCCCTGACGAATTCGAGGAGCGCAAACTCGCGTTTAAAGATTTAAGCGAATGCTTCATTGCTGACGCTGGTCACATGCTGCACCTCGAGCAACCCGAGCAAGTTGCAAAGGTAATTGAAGATTTTCTTAACATCACCCCATGAATAGCCTCGACTGGTACTTCGATTTCGTCTCGCCCTATTCATATTTGCAGCACGAAATCCTGCCAACGCTGGGTACAGAGATTCGCTATAAACCTGTCTTGCTCGGCGGACTGCTCAAGGTCTAGGGCCAAAAAGCGCCGGTGGCGACTCAGGAGAAGCGCCGCTTCACTTACCGTAATGTGCTATGGATTGCCGGCCTCCACAACATACCTTTGAAATTCCCGCCCGCCCATCCATTCAATACCTTGAAGGCGTTGCGGCTCGCAATCATGCTCGACAATGACCCAAAAGCGATTGCCACGATTTTCCGCTTCATCTGGCAAAAGGGTGAATCCATTGAAAACCAACAAAGTTGGAAAACGCTGTGCGCCGAGCTAAAGGCTGAAAATGTCGAGGCAGAAATTCTGCAGCCGCGCGTAAAAGAAGCGCTGCGTAAAAACGGCGAGGATGCTGTTGGCCTGGGTGTGTTCGGAGTGCCGACTGCCGTGGTGGCTGGCGAGCTGTTTTGGGGGTTCGATTCAACGCCCATGTTGAAGAGTTATCTCGCCAATCCGGAAATTTTCAAGCGCGGCGAAATGGCGCGCGTCAGCAACCTGCCCGGCGCGACTACGGGCTCGCAAACGTAAATTGGTACAACTTACTCCCTTGAAAGCTGGATCGGACGCGGCTTCGTCAGAACCTCCGGCTTTAGGATTTCATCCAGTTCCGATTTTGTGAGAAGTCTTTTCTCCAGCACCAACTCATAGACGGTTTTGCCGGTGTTCAGCGCCTCCTGCGCCACTACGGTGGCATTGGCGTAGCCGATGTACGGGTTGAGCGCCGTGACAATACCAATTGAGTGCTCGACACTACGCTGTAAATGCTCGCGGTTGGCAGTAATGCCCTTCACGCAGCGCTTGGCGAGAGTCAGACAGCCCGCATGTAAATGTTTAAGACTCTTGAACAGGCTGTGCGCGATTATAGGCTCAAATGCATTGAGCTGAAGCTGTCCCGCCTCTGCGGCAAAACTCACGGTAATGTCGTTGCCTATGACCTCGAAAGCGATCTGGTTCATCACTTCCGGAATGACCGGGTTGACTTTACCCGGCATGATGCTGGAGCCCGCCTGCATCGGCGGCAATTTGATCTCGCCCAGTCCTGCACGCGGTCCCGAGGAGAGCAACCTCAAGTCGTTGCAGGTCTTGGACAGCTTCACCGCCACCCGCTTCAAGACTCCCGACAATTGCACAAACGCGCCGGCGTCCTGAGTTGCCTCCACCAGATTGAAGGCGGTGACCAGCGGAATTTGGGTAATTTTCGCGAGGTGTCGGCACACTATCGCAGCGTAGTCAGGGTGGGCATTGATTCCGGTGCCGATGGCGGTCGCCCCGAGATTGATTTCCCGAATCAGCGCGGCAGCTTCTTTCAGTCGCGCTTCGTCTTCGCCCAGCATGACCGCGTAGGTGCTGAACTCCTGCCCGAGGGTCATGGGCACGGCGTCCTGTAGCTGCGTGCGCCCCATTTTCAGAACCTCCGCAAACTCTTCGGCCTTGGCTTCGAAAGCATGCCGCAGTTCGGCCATCGCATCTACCAGCCGCGAAATGGCAAATTGCAACGCTACTTTCACCGCGGTCGGGTACACGTCATTGGTACTCTGGCTCATGTTGACGTGTTCGTTCGGATGCAGATATTGATATTCGCCGCGCTGGCGCCCCAGATGCTCCAGGCCGCGGTTGGCAATCACCTCATTGGCATTCATGTTGGTGGACGTTCCGGCGCCGCCCTGGATTACATCGACGACAAACTGATCGTGCAATTTTCCCGCGCGGATTTCTTCGCAAGCTCGAACGATTACCTCAGTTTTATCTTTGTCAAGCAGACCGAGCTCGTTGTTGGCGAGCGCGGCCGCCTGTTTGACGCAAGCAAGGGCATCGATTAGGTCCGGGTAAATTGAGACCGGCGTACCGCTAATCGAAAAATTTTCAAGGGCCCGCAGCGTGTGCACGCCGTAGTACGCGCTCGCCGGCACCGGCCGTTCGCCTAGCAGATCGTGTTCAAACCTCATTGCAGCCTCAGACATCTGAATCTCCTTAAAAGCAAATTTCGAACTACCCTGTCGTGGTTCGGCACTACCCGCCGACGCCGCATTCAGTTGATGCGTGCCCGCTTCCAGAGTGTGGCAGATCTCACGGCCATACACCCTTGCTAACGAGGCAGGCCAAACGCTGTCCCAATTCCGCGCAAGCTGTGGCGTAGAAGAATGACCAATATATACCGCTGGACAATAATATGCCCATCGGCTAGATTAAAAATATGGATGGCTTCGCTTCTGCCGCCGAATCACTACAACAATCCACCCGAGGATTTTTCAAAAGGAGGAATTCATGAGGCGCTTATCCTACCCGCTTTTGGCTATCGCTGCCTGCGTGGCATTCACTATCCCCGCTTCCGCTGAGGAACTTACCGGGACACTCAAGAAAATCAAGGATACTGGCACCATTGTTTTGGCGCACCGAGAATCATCGATCCCCTTTTCCTATTACGACGATAAGCAGCAGGTTGTCGGCTATTCCTTTGAGATCGCGATGAAGATCGTTGATGCGGTCAAAAAAGAGCTCAAGCTGCCTAACCTGGAAGTAAAGCTGCTCCCGGTGACTCCGGCAAATCGCATTCAGCTCATCCAGAACGGTACTGTGGACCTGGAGTGCGGCTCGACTACCAATAACCTGGAGCGCCAGAAGCAGGTGGACTTTACCGACACAATCTTCGTCATCGGCACGCGGCTTATGACCAAGGTCAACTCCGGCATCAAGGACTTTCCGGACCTTGCCGGAAAGAACGTCGTAACCACGGCCGGAACGACCTCCGAAAAGATCCTGCGCAACATGAATGAGGAAAAGCATATGCAGATGAACATCATCAGCGCCAAAGATCACGGCGAGTCGTTCCTCACACTTGAAACGGGTCGCGCCGTGGCTTTCATGATGGATGACGCGCTGCTCTACGGCGAGCGCGCCAAGGCAAAGAAACCCTCCGACTGGGTGGTGGTGGGCACGCCGCAATCTTTTGAGGCCTACGGCTGCATGCTGCGCAAAGGCGATATGGCGTTTAAGAAGCTCGCGGACGACACCATCGCCAACCTTGAAACAAGCGGTACTGCAGAGAAGCTTTACGACAAATGGTTCAGATCACCTGTTCCGCCAAAAGGACTCAACCTGGACTTCCCTTTGAGCGAGGACATGAAGAAACTCTACAAGAACCCGAACGACAAGGCCTTCCAGTAAATCGCAAGCCCGAGTAGCAGGGGGGTCAGATGGGTTACCACTGGAACTGGGCTGTTTTCTTTAGCAAGGTCCCTTCCGGGGAAACCACCTACTTGGGATGGTTTATCAGTGGCCTCCAGTGGACGGTGATAATCTCGCTGTCTTCCTGGGCCCTTGCCCTGGTCCTCGGCGCTTTTCTCGGCGTAATGCGCACGGCTCCTAATCGCTGGCTTTCTGGTCTAGCGGCGACCTACGTCGAGATCTTCCGCAACATCCCATTGCTGGTGCAGCTGTTTATCTGGTATTTCGTAATACCGGAGTTGCTGCCCGTGTCGCTCGGCACTTCCATTAAGAATTCGCCGCCACTTTTGCAGCAGTTCCTGGCCGGCATGCTTTGCCTCGGGCTGTTCACCGCTGCTCGGGTCAGCGAACAGGTGCGCTCCGGCATCGGCGCCATTTCACGGGGTCAGAAGAACGCCGGGCTGGCGATAGGGCTGACTTTGCCGCAAACCTACCGTTTCGTTTTGCTGCCGATGGCGTTCCGTATCATCATTCCGCCGCTCACCTCAGAGTTCCTAAACATATTCAAGAATTCCGCCGTCATCTCGACAATCGGTTTCGTCGAGCTGTCACGCCAGGCGCAGCAGCTGGTCGATTACACGGCTCAACCTTATGAGGCCTTTATCGTAGTCACATTAGCCTACCTTGTACTGAATGTAGTAATCATGGCGTTCATGCGGTGGGTTGAAATGCACACCCGCGTGCCGGGGTTTATTACCGCAGGCAAATAAATGTACGAATTCGATTGGAGTTCGATTCCTGGTGCTCTGCCCTACCTGTGGGCCGGGGCAAAAACCACCCTTGAGATTACTGGACTCGCCATTGTCGTCGGAATTATCTGGGGCGCGGTACTTGCGGTGATGCGCCTGTCGGCCAACCGCGTCGTGGCATGGCTGGCCGCCAGCTATGTCAACTTGTTTCGCTCAGTGCCCCTGGTGATGGTAATCCTGTGGTTCTTCCTGATTGTACCGTCGCTGCTCAAGGCGATCTTTGGCGAAGGAATCGGCGACATTCGCCTTGCCTCGGCCTTCACCGCGTTCGCACTCTTCGAGGCAGCGTATTACTCCGAGATTATCCGCGCCGGCATCCAGAGTGTTTCACGTGGCCAGGTAAGCGCCGCATTCGCGCTCGGTCTGACTTACGGCCAGGCAATGCGCCTAGTAGTGCTGCCGCAGGCGTTCCGCAACATGATTCCGCTGCTGCTCACGCAAGCGATCATACTTTTTCAGGATACCTCGCTTGTGTACGTGATCGGGTTGGCTGATTTTTTCGGCGCTGCATACAAGGTAGGCGACCGCGACGGTCGCATTGTTGAACTTCTGCTGTTCGCCGGCGCGGTGTATTTCGTGTTCTGTTTCGGTACTTCGCTCCTTGTCAGACAATACCAACGTAGGCTCGTCAAATGATCTCGATCAACAACGTCAGCAAGTGGTATGGTGGATTCCAGGTGCTGACCGATTGCACGACTCACGTGAAGAAAGGCGAGGTCGTGGTCGTCTGCGGTCCATCCGGATCGGGTAAGTCAACGCTGATAAAGTGCGTCAACGCGCTAGAGCCTTTCCAGAGCGGCACGATCACGGTTGACGGCATTTCCGTAAGTGATCCCAAGACCAACCTTCCCAAGCTTCGAGCGCGCATCGGCATGGTATTTCAGAACTTCGAGTTGTTTCCACACATGAGCATAACCGACAACCTGACACTCGCGCAGGTCAAGGTTTTGGGCCGAAGCCGGGAGGATGCGGTGGCGCGAGGCCTGAAAATGCTGGAGCGCGTTGGTCTGGCCGCGCACGCCGCCAAGTTCCCCGGCCAGCTTTCAGGCGGGCAGCAGCAGCGCGTGGCAATTGCCCGCGCGTTGGCGATGAATCCAATTGCCATGCTCTTCGACGAGCCGACCTCCGCGCTCGATCCCGAGATGATCAACGAGGTGCTGGATGTGATGGTCGAGCTCGCCAGGGAAGGCATGACCATGATGTG